>NZ_JBFUKO010000191.1:0-8586 GCF_056400805.1 Aminobacter sp. P4_H6_2 | reverse complement strand
ACCTTCTGGGCGAAGCCGAGGCGGCCGCGGCATTGTCCACCGGCTTCACCTTCCTGCAGATTTCAGACAGCCATATCGGCTTCGACAAGGCGGCCAATCCGCATGCGATCGATACGCTGAAGGAGGCGATAGCCAAGATCAAGGCACTCAAGACAAAGCCCTCCTTCCTGATCCACACCGGCGACATCACCCATCTTTCCAAAGCAGCGCAGTTCGACAACGCAGCCCAGATCATCGGTGGCTCGGGTTTCGACGTGCGTTATGTTCCCGGCGAACATGATGTCATCGATGAGGGCAACGGGCAGGCCTATCTCGAACGTTACGGCAAGGGCACCAAGGGTGCCGGCTGGTACTCGTTCGACCAGAACGGTGTGCACTTCGTCGGCCTCGTCAACGTCGTCAATCTGAAGGCCGGCGGGCTTGGCAATCTCGGCGCGGACCAGCTCGCCTGGCTGGCCGACGACCTGAAGCCGGTCAGCAACTCCACCCCGGTCGTCGTGTTTGCGCATATCCCGTTGTGGGCCGTCTATCCGGAATGGGGCTGGGGCACCGACGACGCGGCACACGCGCTCGCTCTACTCAAACGTTTTGGCTCGGTCACTGTGCTGAACGGCCATATCCATCAAATCATGCAGAAGGTCGAAGGCAATGTGACTTTCCATACTGCGCGCTCGACGGCCTTTCCGCAGCCGGCACCGGGCACGGCTCCGGCACCGGGGCCAATGACGGTCGAACCAGGCAAGCTTCGCGGTTTGCTCGGCACCACCTCCGTTGCGGTGAAGCAGGGCGGTGGCGAGCTTGCCATCATCGATCACACGCTTGCCGAAGCTTGAGTGGAAAGCCGAAGGAGCATTCGCATGATCCGTTCAGCTCTACTCGCGGCGATCGTTGTGGGCCTTGGCCTGGCCGCCATGGATGCACCTTTGCTCGCGGCCGATGCGCCGATGGTGAAGATCGAAAACTTCGCCTTCACGCCGCGAACATTGACCGTGAAAGCCGGGACGACGGTCACGTTCCGCAATGACGACGACATTCCGCATCTGGTCGTATCGAGCGATGGCTCCTTCAGGTCCAAGGCGCTTGACACAGGCGACACCTATGCCTTCACCTTTACCAAGGCTGGCGACTTCCCCTATTTTTGCGGGCTACACCCGCATATGCAGGGCAAGGTCACAGTTACTTTTTGAAAGCCGTCCGCGAACCTTGTTGGGAGTCCCGGATGATACGGCTGTGTTGAGCGGCAATGTTTCGGCCGAACGCTTTGGTGAGGTGGTTCTGCCTCATCTTGGCGACGCTTTGGCGCTGGCGCGCTGGCTGACCGGCAATGCGGTGGACGCCGAAGACGTGGTGCAGGAGGCCTGTCTCAAGGCCTATGCCGGCATCGGCAGCTATGCCGGCGGCAATGCCCGCGCCTGGTTATTGAGCATCGTGCGCAACACCTCTTACTCGTGGCTCTCGCGCAACCGGCCACGCAGTATCGTTGCTGTTGGAGATCTCAGCGATCTCGACGAGATGGCCGCTTCGCAGGACATTCAGCCCGTCGATGGCCCCGAGGCGGCCCTGATCGCCAAAGCCGACATCGCGGCACTTGAAGCGGCCATAGCATCCCTGCCGCACCAATATCGGGAAATTATCGTGCTGCGCGACATCAACGACCTCAGCTACAGGGAGATCGCAGCAATGCTTGACGTGCCGCTAGGCACGGTCATGTCCCGCCTTTCGCGAGCCCGAGTAATGCTGATTTCGCAACTTGGGGGCAATCATGATCGAAGATAACGGACTGCCGACCAATTCGCCTGACATGCGCCTTCYGATCCATGCCCTGGTCGATGGCGAACTCGACGCTGCAGCGGCCTTGGCGCTTGAGCGGCGCATGGCGAGCGATCCGGTCCTTGCTGCCGAACATGCGCGGATCGATGCGCTCCGCACCGCTGTTTCCAGCTTGCCCAGGCCCGAGATCAGCGACGCTTTTCGGGCGCGCATCGCCGAACTCGCTGCACACAAGCAGGCGGCAACGAGGCCGGCAAATGACAGCTTCCGTTTGTCGGGTTGGCGCGCCCTGGCCGCCTCGGCGCTGGTCTCGGCTGCCGTGGCAAGCGGTGCCACCTACTGGATGACGGCGCCCATAGCGCAGGACAGCTTCGCCACGGCAATCGCCAGCAGCCATCGTCGCAGCCTTCTGGCGGCTAGCGCGGTGGACGTCGCTTCTTCGGACCGCCATACGGTAAAGCCATGGCTGGACGCCAGGATCGGAGTCTCGCCACCGGCGCCCGACCTTGCGAAAGATGGATATTCACTTCTCGGAGGCCGGGTCGAAGTGATTGGGGACAAGCCGGTGCCGGCGCTCGTTTACCGTCACAATGAGCACCTGATTACGCTTGTCGCGGTGCCACAGGAGATCGCCGTAGCGCCAGCCGAGGCGGCTCTTTCGGCGAACGGGTTCTCGCTGGTACGCTGGAACGATGGCGCTTTTTCCTATTGGGCAATCTCGGATACGGAGCGCCCCGTCCTCGAAGATTTCGTCCACCGCTTCCAGGCAGCGGCCGTCGCAGGTTGACCTGTCGCGATGCCACTTCAAATTTGGGCGGCGAGGCGGCGATGGCGGCCTCTGGCAAACCCCTCAGCTGTCTCCGTCGTGAGTGCCGGCATGAGACGCGTCATCCGCAAGAAGGTTCTGCGAATATTCCAGCAAGCGCGCCTGTACCTGCGCCAGCCGCCGATCGGCCAGTGTCGGCCGGGCCTTTTCCTGCCGGGCTTCGCTCGGCGTCATGCCGAAGCGGGCGCGGAATGCGCGCAGGAACTGAGAGCTGCCGGAAAAGCCAAGCCGAGAGGCCATCTCGGTTATCGAGCGCGACGGATGGCCAGGGCGCACAAGCTCGCCATAGGCCGCATCCAAGCGCCTTTCGCGCACTACCCTGGCGACGCCCCCATCGGTGGCGAACGTCCTGTAGAGGTGGGCCCGTGATACGCGGAAACGCCGCATCAGCAGGGTCGGCCCCAACTCAGGTTCAGACAGATTTGCGTCGATGAAATCGAGCACGCGTCGGCGGAGCACATGTGCAAGTGCCTGGTCGCCTATTGCGCCGTCAGGGAGCTGGCGCGCCAGGCCGCATGCCAGCAGATCGATGGCGGCTCCCTCAAGGGCAAGCATATCGGCATGCTCCATCTCAGCCGACACGTTCGACAGGCTGACGATGAAATCCGTCAAAAGCCGCGTGACGGGAGACCCTGCCTTGAGCACTTCGCCATGCAGGCTGTACCCGTCAGCCGCTTTATCGACGCGCTCGCGCGGCAGGACGATCGAAATCGTCGATCCGGCGCGTGCACTGCCTTTGAAGGTGCGGGCAAGGTCGAAGACCCAGATGTCGCCCGGATCGACGGAGATCATGCGGCCGTCGCAATCGCCCAGGAGCGAACCGGAGACGAAAAGCTGCACCAGATAATGGTCGAGCCCACTCTGCAAGACGATGCGCCGATCCCGGCTGTAGCGTTGTCCGTTGAATGTCGTCGCCCCCAGCAGTATCGTGTTCAGTGACCGCGACAGGATTGAGCCTTGCAGGGTGTCTTCGTCCCCGTCGCCTWGCGTCGCCTCGAAATAGGGCTTGGCGATCTCGCGCCAGACTTCGTCGCGCAGGCCCGGTTCGACGAAGTCCGTCGAAAGCAGCACTTCGTCAGCCACTATCGGATGTCCGTTCCAGCTTGTCCCATCGTTTTTTCCCTCGCCAAGGCCGAAACCTCACCTGACGGTTGGTAAGGTGATTTGATGTCGTGTTCCACCTATTCTTGCGTGCGTCGAAGACGATCAGCACGGCCCGGTAGAAGCGCGGTGAATGGCTTGAGACAAAATGCATAGAAAAATGAGACATGGCGCCGCTTCGATATAGCCAATTCTATGCGAATGCTCCCCTTGCGGCGGGTATCTTGAGGGATCAGTTCTGCGGCAGCTTGCTGCATGCATTCCCCCCTGACAGGAAGGCTCGTATCAGACCAGCGATCCGGGCTTCAGAAATGCGGCTTCGGGCAGGAGCAGCCATGCCTATCGTCACCAAGACCATTTCCGCCGATCACCCATTCGGTAGCCTATATGGCCTACCACGTTGTGCGGTGTCACATTCTGTTCTGGTTTTGTCGCTGGCGATTGCCACGATAGCGTCAACTCAGGCGCAGGCACAGAACATCAGCTACGGCAATGGCGAGGTGAGAACCACGGGCGTTACCGCCCCTTCAATATTGACCGTGGGGGTGGGGGCCAGCGCAACGCAGTCGGGCGCCATCACCGGGGCCGGAGGCGCCACCAAGGCGGGCGACGGCACACTGACCCTGACGGGCGCGAGCAGCTACGCGAGCACGACGATCTCCGGGGGCGGGCTGCGCATCAGTGATGGTGGCACGGTGGCAAACAGCGGCACGCTGTCCCTGACCGGCGCCAATGCCGGCCTGATCATCAGCGGGATTGGATCGAAGCTCACCACGGGAGCCAGCCTCGGCGCCATTGGTTCTGCGGCCGGTGTCACGATGACGGTTGAAAATGGGGGCATGTTCCAGAACACCAGCGGAAACGTCAACGTCGCGAATGTGGCGGGTACAAAGGCGACATTGAACTTGATCGGAGATGGGTCGGAGTTCAGAACGCAATCCGCCATCAGCTCGCTGCATGGCAACGCCACCTACAATATCCTCGACGGCGGCGCGATCATCCATGGGGGGCAGATCGCCATGGGCGCCGGTGTTGCGGGCGCCGGGTCGGGAAGTGCGACGATCCTGATCTCCGGCACCGGGTCACGCTGGCAAAGCTCGCTCGGCTTTTTTGGGAATGTGTCGCTCAGGATCCTCGATGGCGGCTTGATGCAGAACGGCAATATGTCGATCGGCCATCTCGCCGGCAAGACCTCCAACATCCTGATCTCGGGCGCCGGTTCACGGCATAGCGTCAACAGCCTGATCTTCGGGACCAACGGAACTGGCATCATCACCGTTGCGGACGGCGGCACCTTTTCCTTTGTCGCAGTCGCGCCTTCGCGCGTTCTGACGATCAACAAGGGTGGGACGATCAACATCGGCGGCGCGGTTGGCGAAGCGGCAACGGGCGCGGGCCATTTGGATGTCGCCTCCATCACCCTTGCCGGCGGCACGGGTGCGCTGAATTTCAACCACACCAACAGCGACTACGCCTTCGCACTGCCTATGTCCGGCAATGGCAGGATCAACCAGACCGGTTCGGGCACTACGCGCCTCGAAGGCGACAGCTCGGGCTTCACCGGCGCAACGACTGTCCGCGCCGGCACCCTTTCCGTGAACGGCATCCTCGGTGGCACCATGGACGTGCTTGGCGGACGCCTGCAAGGCACTGGCACGGTCGGCGCAACGACCAACAATGCCGGCGGTATCATCGCGCCGGGCAATTCGATCGGCACATTCACCGTCGCCGGCGACTACACTAGCAATGGCGGCGCATTGGAGATCGAGGCCAAGCTCGGCGCTGACAATTCGCCAACTGATCTGCTCGTCGTCACTGGCGACACCATCCTGGGCACCGGCGCGACCAAGGTGCGGGTCATCAATGTCGGCGGCGCCGGCGCCGAAACCACCGGCGACGGCATCAGGATCGTCCAGGTCGACGGCGCTTCGGCGGCCGACGCTTTCGTGCTCAACGGCCCGGCAATTGGCGGTGCCTATCGCTATAATTTGTTCCAGCACGGCATCACCAACCCGGCAGATGGTGACTGGTACCTGCGCGCTGGTGGCCTCGCGCCCACCGTGCCGGTCTACGAAAACTATCCGCAGGTGCTGCTTGGCATGGTGGCGCTGCCGACGCTCGAGCAGCGTGTTGGCGAACGCGTGCGCAATGCGGTGAATGGCGGCGCGATATCGCGCGAGGCCGCCATTTGGACTCGCATCGAGGCAGCGCACGGCCATGTCGAGGCCGATACTTCCACTGCCAATGCCGCCTATGACGCCGACACAGTCTTGGTGCAGGCCGGTTTCGACGGCCAGCTCTACGAAGGCACTGCCGGCATGCTGATTGGCGGGCTGACGGCGCAATATTCGCACGCTACAGCCGACATCTTCTCAAGCCTCGGCGATGGCTCGAACACCACCGAAAGTCATGGCATTGGCGCCAATTTGACCTGGTATGGCCAGACTGGCTTTTATGTCGACGGCCAGGCGCAGGTGGCGACCTTGCGCTCCGACATGAGTGCTGTTGGCATCGGCACAATCGGCGACGGCATCCACGGCAGCGGTTATGCGCTCAGCCTCGAAGCCGGACGCAAGATTGCGCTCGACGCCACGTGGTCGCTGACGCCGCAGGCGCAGCTGGCCTATGCCTCGGTCGATTTCGATGCCTTCACCGATCCGTTCGGCGCCAATGTTGCCCTGCGCCAAGGTGACAGCCTCAAGGGCCGCCTCGGTGCTGCCGTCAATTACGATGCCGATACCAGCGGCAACCACGTTTACGGCATCGCCAACCTGACCTACGAGTTCCTCGACGGCACCTCTGTCGCCGTATCAGGTGTCAACGTCGCCTTCGAGCCCCAACGCTTCGGCGGCGAACTCGGCTTCGGCGGCACCTACAAATGGGCCGGCGGCAAATATGCCCTGCACGGCGAAGCGCTGGCCTCGACCAGCTTTGAGGGCGGCTACGGCTTCAAGGGC
Organism: Aminobacter sp. P4_H6_2; assembly: GCF_056400805.1. Lineage (NCBI taxonomy): Bacteria > Pseudomonadati > Pseudomonadota > Alphaproteobacteria > Hyphomicrobiales > Phyllobacteriaceae > Aminobacter > Aminobacter sp. P4_H6_2. Next base: position 1,932 of record NZ_JBFUKO010000191.1, on the reverse strand, counting down.
GTTGTCGGCTTTACCGCAGGGCTTTGAGTACGCGCGTCTGGCCAGGTCACGCCGGGAGCCGACGTAAGGGGGTTTTCCGCCAGTTGTCTCGAATTTCGTGATTACTTCTTGCTATGCGTGACATATAACAGGGCACGTGTAGCGGAAGAACAGCCATGAGACGGTCTGACCCAGACAATGACGACGATCAGAGATCATCGTCAACGGTGAAAAGCGTCGAGGTTGCGGTCGAGATTCTCGATGCGCTCGCCGATGCCCCGGGGCCCGTGCGCGTGACCGAGCTTGCGCGTTCGCTAGACATGACCAAGGCTAGGGTTTCCAGGCATCTGCAGACACTGACGCGCCTCGGACTTGTCGACCACGCCAGGGAGGGCGAGGGTTACGTCTTCGGCCGCAAGCTGTTCAAATTCGGCCGCGCGGCCGTCTACCGCAGCAACGTCGTCGAGATCGCCCGACCTTATCTCAGCGAATTATGCGCACAGACCGGGCATACAGCGTTGCTGACCACGCCGATCAAGGGCGGTGCGATGGTCGTGCACGCCGTGCCAAATCCGTTCGAGCCCGGAATCATGGTGCAGCCCGGCATGGTGCTCAGCCTGCCCGGATCGCCGGCCGCTCGGCTGTTTTATTACTTCGAAAACAAGAAGCCGGTGCCGCCTCGGGTCGTCGAGAATTTGTCGGCCCACGGTGTCGATTTCGAAACCGACACGCGCGGCAACGGGCTCGGCGGCATCGCTGCCCCGATATTCGAAGCCGACGGCCAGATTTGTGCCTCGCTGGGGGTGATCCTGTCGTCGTCGCTGCTTGTGCCCGAGCCGGACGTCCAGCTGCTCGCGACGGTCCGGTCGGTGGCGAGCGAGATCCAGAAGCGTTACGCCGACGGCGTCACCCCGCCGCTGATGCCCCGGCAATCAAGCTGATCACAGGTGCTTTGCCGGCCGCAGGTAAGTCCGCGAGCCGGCAATTCAATCATGCTTTGGGGACGGTGCGCGACCCGGCCTCGAGCTGGACCAGCGCCTTGGCTGGATCAAAGACCACGCCCATCGGATCCTTGCCTGTTGCCACCGCATCGACCTGTTGGCGCAGGACGCGCCTGAGCATACCGATGCCTTGATCGGTCGAGGTCAGGTTTTCTTCCGAGTGGAAGGTGATCGGTCCTTGGCCGACCTGGGCCTCATAGTCTCCCGGCAGCTTCTGGTGTTCCTGCTCAGAGAGTTCCTGCCAGAGTTTGCCGGCATATTTCGAGCGGATTTTTGCCAGCGTGCCGGCTTCCGTGACGCGGCCGACCGAGTAGATGCGGAACGAAGTGTTGTCCATCGGCAGCACCCAGCCGAGCAGAGTGCAGGGTCCGTCGACAGTCGCGACCGGGCTTGCGACAGCGCGCACGGTGGGTACCACCGCCTCGGTGATGCGCTGATGTTCGCCGGCTTCCAAATCGCGTAATTGCAGGCTCGACACGCCGCGCGGTGTGTAGTGGAAGGTCACGCGCGGCATCAGGCTCATCTTGGAATTGAACTGATCGCCGCTGAAGGAGCCGTGCAGGATCGGCACATGGAATGGGTCGAGCACGTTTTCGTAGTGCTGGAGCCAGTTGCAATCGACGATGACAGGACCACCGCTGCCGATACTGCTGTCATCGGTTTCCAGGAACTCGCCGTCCGCAAGACCTTCAAGCACATCGTAGCTCGGCAGCACGGGCTTGCGGTCGAGCGGGCCCATATAGGCGAAGATCAGGCCATACTTCTCTCCAAGCGGATAGTGCGGCTGGCGGACATGGCCGCGGGTCTTTTCGCCCATTTCCGGTTCGCAGGGCTGTTCGAGGCAATTGCCTTCGGTGTCGAACAGCCAGCCATGGTAGCAGCAGCGAATGCCAGTTTCTTCGACGCGGCCGTAATAGAGCGAGGCGCCGCGATGCGCGCAGCGCGGGTGGAC
>NZ_JBFUKO010000190.1:0-8588 GCF_056400805.1 Aminobacter sp. P4_H6_2 | reverse complement strand
GATCATGTCCGTGTCGACATTGACGATCGGCAGCGGCGCGGCGACGCCGGTGAGCTTGGTGAATTTTTCCATGGCTTTGTGCCCGTCTGGCTGTTGCGGGGATTTGGCTTGCCTCGCTTTACACAAGCTTGGCCGGGAATAAAAGCGTTTAGACGCCACGGCAGCCCGCAAGTCCAGGCTAACGGCCAGGGCTGCATGGCTCGAAGGCGCGTCTAACCTATAACAGGTGGCGTAGGCCCTCGAACAATCTTGTTACGCCCGCTTCGGTGGTGATGATGCCTGGGGACAGGCGCAGGATGCGACCTCGGCAATCGGTGTAGATGCCGCGCTCGCGCAGGTTGTTGACGATCATTGCAGTATCAACCCCGACAGGCAGCCGTACCATGATGCTGCCGCCACGGCGGCGTTCGTCGCGTGGGCTGGCGAGTACGAGGCCCATCTCGTCGACTTGCGCGATGATCACTGCACCCAGCTTGCGGTTGTGTGCCAGCAATGCCGGCTTGTCATGTGCGGCATGCCATTCCAGTGCTGGCAACGAGCCGACGCAAGCCAGCACCGAAGGCGTGCCGTGGTCGAAGCGGCGGGCGTCGGCAGCATAGGCGAAAGCATTGAGATCCCAGGAGAAGATGTTGTCCTGGCTGAACCAGCCGCGCAATTCCGGCCGGCACTGCTTGAGAAGCGCTTCAGCGACATGGATGATGCCGGCGCCCGGCGTGCCACACAGCCATTTCAGCGTCGTCGACACAGTGAAGTCGACCGCCGGAGCGCCGACCTTGAAAGGGATCAGGCCTACCCCTTGGGTGATATCGACGCCGATCAGGCTGCCCATCTTGCGGCCATGGGCGACCAGCCTGTCGAGGTCGCAGCGGTGAGAGGCTGTCGAGGTGACCTGGGTCAGCAGCGCCAGGCCGACGTCTTCGCCCCATTGCTCAATGACATCGTCGTCGTGGACCCAGGCTTCGCCATCGCGCGCAGGCACCGTGTCGAGAGTGAAGCCGAAACGCGGCGCTAGTCCCGCAAGCAGAAAGTGCAGGCTTGGAAAACAGTCGGCCGCCACCAGCACGCGGCGTCCGGCAAGGTGGTGGCTCGGCAGCGCGCCGATCAGGCTGTAGAGTGCGGTGGTGACATTTTCGGCCGAGGTCAGCGTGCCCTTGGGCGCGCCGATCAATTCGCTCCAGAGATCGATGAAACGCTGGCGGTTGCCCAATGCGCGCATCCACTGGCCGTCGTCGAAAGCGCCCCAGCTCGCAGCGAAGTCGGACAGGGCTGCTGCCATGGCCTCGGCCTTGCCGGGATACATGCCGATCGAGTGATAAAGGAAATAGGCCGAGCCGTCAGGGGTGGTCATCGTTCAGAATTCCGTATTGCTGTCGGGGGTCAACGCGCCGTCATCTGGCGCTTGCCGCGTTCTTCGAGGTAGCTGACCAGTCGAACCAGCGGCAGGAGGAAGACGAGATACATGGCGGCGGCGCCGATCAGCGGCGTCGGGTTGGCCATCAGCGCCTGGGCGTCTGTTGCCTGCTTCAAAAGGTCGGGCATGGCAACGACCGAGGCGAGCGCGGTGTCCTTGAAGATCGAGACGCAATTGCTGGTCAGTGGCGGGATGATGACTCGCAGAGCCTGCGGCAAGACAACCGTGCGCATCGTCGTCCAAAAGCCGAGGCCCAGCGCCGAGGCCGCCTCGAACTGGCCCTTCGGCACGTTTTCGATGCCGGCACGGCAGACCTCGGCGGTGAAGGCCGAGAGCACCAGCGATAGAGCCAGGGTTGCTGCGGTGAAAGACGAGAAGCGGATGCCGACGAAGGGCAGGGCGTAGTAGATCAGGATCAGCAGTACCAGGATCGGCATTGCCCTGAGGAAATCGACATAGGCAATCGCGAAAAGACGTACCGGCCGTGGCCCATAGAGCCGCATCAGGCAGACGGCCAACCCCGCCGCGCCGCCGAAGACGATGCTGGCGATGCCCAAAAGGATGGTGTTGCCCACGCCGCGCATGAGCATGGGAAACGACCGGACGAGAATGTCCCAGTTGAAGAAGGTGGTGATCAGGTCCATGGCGAGGTCCGTGCGCAAGACGCCGCGGCCTTGAGCGGCCGCAGCGTCGTTTCAACGGTTGACGGTAGAGACTTCAGGTTCACTCGGCTTTAGGCAGCGGCATCTCGGTGGTCGTGCTGGTGCCCGCGTCAGGCTCTACGCCGAACCACTTCTTGTGGATCGCAGCAAGCGTCCCGTCGGCCTTCATCTTGGAGACGGCATCGTTGGCCGCAACGATGGCGGGGTGGTCCTTGCGTGCCATCATGGCGAAGCGTTCGCCGGTGGGAATGCGAACCAGCACCTTGAAGCCCGGCGTCTTGGTCATGGCATACTGGAAGCCGGCGAGTTCGCCAGCGCCGCCATCGACGCGCTGTGCCTGGATGTCGAGCAGCAGGTCCTGCTGGGCGTTGTAGCTGCGCACCTCGGCAAGGCCGAGCTTTTCGCTGTTTTCCTTCGCCCAGGCTTCACCGGTGGTGCCGGCCACGACGCCGATGACCTTTCCTTTAAGTCCGTCGAGCCCTGATATCGTCGATGCCTCGCGACCGATGACCGTGCCGTCACCATCATAATAGGGCTGGGTGAACGACTGGTTCTGCAGCCGCTCGTTGTTCACCGAGATCGACGACACCGCGAAATCGATACGCCCGGAGCTGGACGCTGCAAACAGCGCCTGGAAGCCCATGTCCTGGAATTCGACCGGTCGGCCAAGGCGCTTGGCGACCTCGGTCGCGACATCGATCTCGAAACCTTCGAAGGTGCCGCTTTCGTTCTTGAATTCCCATGGCGGGTTCGCCGGATAGGCCCCGACGACGAGTGCCTCCTGGCCGATGGCCGGTGCCGACAGCGCTAGCGCAAAGACCATGGCCATGCCGGCAGCTAGTTTAGAGAATGCCAATTTTGTTCCTCCCTTTGATCGATTGACGACGGTAACCGTGGCAGTTGTCAGCAGCGGTTCGCTGCGCTGAATCTGCTTCAAGCGTATAAATATGCATTGGCATACTGTGGTGGATGAATAAATACGTCCAAGGCCCGGCTGCGGCGAGCGTGGATTCTCATGCGTGCGCCCGGATGTCTCCTCCATCCTCCTCAGTTCGATATTTGCATATGCATTTAATTTCGTCCAGATGCGGATCGCGAGCTGTCGGAGGTCGGTTTGGCCGCCGCCGACGGGCGCGGATCGCATCGTCCCGTCGCATGGGCCGCCAAAATGGAAACGGCCGCGGATCGGGTTACGATCCACGGCCGCTTGATGCGGAGAAAATGGCTGATATCAGGCGCGGTCGAGCGCCATCACGCCGGTTTCGGTGCCGGTCAGCCGGCGCGAGCGGCCGTCGGCTCCGACCACCATCTGGACACGCCGGCGTTCCGACGAAAACAGTTTTGAGGTCGACACGTCCACTGGCGGGTTGAAGGCGACGGTGACGCGCCAGAGATCCGGCTTGATCGTCTCTTCGAGACCGATAACGCGACCCTTGGCGGGATTGCCGTTGAAAGTGCCCGACACCGTCTCGCCGACGGCGAAGGGGGCGGTGTCGATGGGCTCGTCGGTCTTGGTACCATTGGGACGTGCGGCCAGCGTGTTCCAGTCGCGCGCGCCTTCCTGGCGGGCGACGAGTTCGAGCGCCTTGGCGTGGCTGACGGCGATGCCATCGCTGGCCAGCGCATCGCGCAGCCTTCGGGCGTTGTTCTTGTAGTCGTTTGTGTGACCGTTGGTCATGGGTTCGCTCCTTCGCGATGCGCGAACGGCGGTTGAAGGTCGGGAGCCCGCATTGCCGCTTCGGCCGTCGCATCGACAGGGAAACGAACTTTYTAAAGGGAAGCTTCACCAGGCCTTGCGGCTACGGGCGGCAGGGGCTTCCCGCCCTTGACCGCCCTCAGATAGGAAGAAGCAGGCGCGCCGTCAATAAGGGGCGCCAGGGGCCGAATTTCAGGCCGCCTTGTCCCATGCCGGTGCCAGCCCGCCCGGGCTGACGATGCGTCCGCCTGGGGCGGCAAGCGAAAAGATCGCCTTCATCTCGTCGGCGGAAAGTTCGAAGTCGAAGATGTTGAAGTTTTCCGGCAGGCGCGACAGCGTCGCTGTCTTGGTCAGTGCCACCACATCGTCCTGCTGGACCAGCCAGCGCAGCACCACCTGTGCGGCCGTCTTGCCATGGCTTGCGCCGATCTGTTTGAGCACAGGGTCGGAAATCACCTTGCCGTCGGCCATGGCGTAATAGGCGGTAACCGACATGCCGGCCTTGCGCGCGGCTTCAAGCACCGGCGTCTGGTCGAGATAGGGATGGTATTCGACCTGGTTGGTGACCAGCGGTGCGGCGCTCAGCTTCGCCGCCTCGGCCATCAGCGCCGTGTTGAAGTTGCTGACGCCGATATGGCGGACCTTGCCGGCGCTCCTGACCTCGTTGAGCGCGCCGATCTGCTCGTCCAGCGGCACGGCATCGTTCGGCCAATGCAGCAGCAATAGGTCGACATGGTCGGTCCGAAGCTTGCTCAGGCTCTCGTCGACCGATTTCACGAAGGCATCGTGCTGATACTTGTCGACCCACACCTTAGTGGTCAGGAAGATGTCCGAACGGGCGACGCCCGAACCTGCGATAGCCTCGCCGATCTCTGACTCGTTGCCATAGATCTGGGCGGTGTCGATGTGACGGAAACCCTGCTTGATCGCTTCAGGCACCACCTGCAGAACTTCCGCGCCGGGCATGCGAAAGGTGCCGAAGCCCAAAGCCGGAATTGTCGCGCCATTGGCGGTAACGAATTTCATGATGTTTTCCTTAGTGGAGATTTGTTGGTGAGGGGATCGGGCGGATGGCTCCGCCATTAGGTAGGTCTGAGGCGCCGCCGATCAATCATCTTAAGCCGGCTGGCACAGCGGTTCGGCGCGTCGGTCAAGCGCGCCGCTCCACATGGTCAGGACAAAGGCGCCTGAAACCAGTACGGCACCGACCCAAGGCGTGGCCCCAAGGCCGAGCGGCGAGGCGACAACCAGGCCGCCGATCCAGGCGCCTAGGGCTATGCCGAGATTGAAGGCGGCGATGTTCAGCGCCGACGCCACATCGACCGCGCCCGGCCGATGCTCCTTGGCCAATTGCACGACATAGAGCTGCAGGCCAGGCACGTTGGCGAAGGACAGAAAGCCCAGCGCGGCAAGCGTCACCAGCGTCCACAAGGGCGAAATGGCCGTAAAGCTGAACAGGACGAGCACGGCGGCCTGCAGCGCAAACAGCACGGTCAGCGCCTTGACCGGGTTGCGGTCGGCGATGCGCCCGCCGGCGATGTTGCCGACAGCGATGGCGAGGCCATAAAGCACCAGGATCAGGCTGACGCTGGAGGCTTCGAAACCTGTGACCTGCTCCAGGATCGAGGCGAGGTAGGTGAAGGCAACGAAGGTGCCGCCATAGCCAAGTGCCGTCATGGCAAAGACCAGAAGCAACCGGCCGGAGCCGAGCACGCGAACCTGATCGAGCAGGCTCGACGGTGCCGCCTTGTTCAGCGTCGAGGGCAAAAGTGCTGCGATGCCGGCAAAGGCGATAACGCCGAGCAGCGAAACGCCCCAGAAGGTGGCGCGCCAGCCAAATGTCTGGCCGATGAAGGTGCCGAGCGGCACGCCGGTGACGATCGCCACCGTCAGGCCCATGAACATCATGGCGATCGCCGAGGCGCGGCGGTTTTCCGGCACGAGGTCGGCGGCGATCGTCGCCCCCACCGAGAAGAACACGCCATGCGCGAAGGCCGACAGCACGCGGGCGACCAGCAGCATCTCGTAGCTGGGGCTCAGCGCTGCTGCGACATTGCCGGCGATGAACAATGCCATCAGGCCGAGCAGCAGCGGCTTGCGCTCGATACGCCCGGTCAGTGCCGTGAGGACCGGGGCACCAAAGGTGACGCCTAGCGCATAGACGCTGACGATCAGGCCGGCGAGCGGCAAGGTGATTTGCAGGTCCTGGGCCACCGTCGGCAACAGCCCGACGATGACAAATTCGGTTGTTCCGATGGCATAGGCCGCGATGGTGAGCGCGAAAATGGCAAGAGGCATGGCAGCACCGTTCCCGCCCGTGGGCAGCGGGCGTAGTTGGGCGAAATTCGATCGCCGGGTTGATCCTTGTCGGGCAATATGGTGCGGGCGGACTTGCGCAATAATCCGCCATGATGGATCAATGCTTGTGAATTGAATTCACAAGGGGCGAGCCATGGACAACCGGGCCGGCGAAATGGAGGCCTTCGTYCGGGCCGTTTCGCTCAAGAGTTTCTCCGCCGCCGGTCGCCAGCTTAACCTGTCGCCGTCGGCGGTCAGCAAGCTGATCACCCGCATCGAGGACCGCCTCGGCACCCGGCTTGTGGTGCGCTCGACGCGTAGCCTGCAGCTGACGCCGGAGGGCGAGATCTATCTCGAACGCGCCAGAAGCATCCTTGGTGAGATTGAGGAGGCCGAACGTATCGTCGCCGGCGGGGCCAATGCCGTGCCGCGCGGACCGCTCAGGGTCAGCGCCTCGGTTGCCTTCGGCGCAAGTCATGTCGTGCCGCATATGGCGGAGTTCCTGGCACTCTACCCCGAGGTCGAGCTCGACCTGTCGCTGACCGACAGCGTCATCGATCTCTATGAAGAGCGCGCCGACGTCGCCATCCGCTCCGGAAAGCTGCGCGATTCCGCGCTCAAGGCGCGCAAGATCCTGGAGATCCGCCGCGTCGTGGTCGCTTCGCCTGCCTATCTCGAAAGGCATGGCATACCCGAAAAACCGGGCGATCTCATCGGCCATAACTGCCTGCGCTTCAATTTCCTGCGCAGCCGCGACGAGTGGATTTTTCGCGACCCGGCGACCGGCGAGAGTTTCGCCCAGCGCATCGGCGGCAACCTGCTCGCCAATAACGGCCCGAGCCTGCGGCGCCCGTGTCTCGACGGCGTGGGCCTGTTCCGCACAGGTCGTTTCCAGGTCCAGGCCGACATCGATGCCGGAACGCTGGTGCCCGTGCTCGAAGCCTATAATCCCGAAGACATCGAGATGATCCATGCGGTGTTTGCCGGCCACGGCCATCTCGCCGCGCGCATCCGCGCCTTCATCGATTTCCTCGCCGAAAAGACGCGCGGCGCCTGACGTCATTGCATCGGCGGGCACATGCACTATCTTCAAAGGGTGCAATTGTCCGCGCGAAAGGCTAATGGCTGTTGATGCTCCCGATGGCAAAATTGAAGGTGGTTTTACTCGCGGCAGGCTTGATGCTTGCCGGCGCGCCGTCTGTCTTTGCGCTTGATCTGACGGTTCAGTCCGTCCCCAACGTGCTGACGATACAGCCCATCCCCAATCTGAGGCTCAACGAGCTGCAAATACTGCAGAGCCGTCAGGATCGTCTGAACTACCAATTCCAGCAGCGGCAATTTCGCGAGCAGGACCGCCAGCAGGTCGTGCCGCTGCGGCCCGATGTGCCCGTCATGAGGCCAAGCTGCCAGATCCAGCCTTTCGGCAACATCTTCCGCACCGTCTGCCGCTAAGCTTTCGCCTCGAGCTTGTCGACGGGTATGCCTGCGCGCAGGTCTATTTCGCTGCCAGCTGCTCGGCCAGGATGCCATCCAGCCTGTCGTAACCGGCCTCGACGCCCTTGGCCATGCCGATGGCGATGGCGCCGTCCCTTGCTTCGCGCGAGCTGTAGAGCATGGTGTTGACCGAGATCGTCCGGCCATTCTTTTCCGTCAGCACCAGCGTCGAGCGCGCCTCGCCATCGGTCCAGTCCATGTCGAACAGTTCAACGCTGACGATCTTTTCGGGCCGGAAGATCTCGCTGTACGTGCCGGTCATGCCCATGTCGCCGCGGTCGTCCTCGTGACGCCAGACAAAGCGGTATTTGCCGCCGACCTTCAGGTCGATCTCGCAGACGGCGAAGGACCAGCCGTCCGGTCCGGTCATCCAGCGCTTTAAGAGTGCCGGTATCGTCCAGCAGTCGAAGACCAGATCGCGGGGCGCGTCGAAGATGCGCGTCATGGCGATCTCGCGATCGCTCGGGGTCGTCACTTCCAGCCGGTGCGTCATCATCTTCTCCCTTCGTCTCAGGCCTTGCCCTGGTTCGCCTGCAGATCGGCGAGCAGCGCGTCGAGGCGCTTGTAGTTGCCTTCCCAGACCTTTCGGTATTCATCGAGCCAGCCGGTTGCCTCGGCCAGCGCTTCGCCTTCGATGCGGCATGGCCTGCGCTGCGCATCGCGGCCGCGCGAGATCAGGCCGGCGCGCTCCAGCACCTTGAGGTGTTTGGAAATCGCCGGCTGGCTCATGGCGAACGGTTCGGCCAGGTCCATCACCGAGACTTCGCCCGACATCAGCCTGGCGAGGATCGCGCGCCGGGTCGGATCGGCAAGTGCCGTGAAGGTGGCATCGAGACGTTCGGACGGCGTCATTTTATAACCCTCTTGTTCCATAACTCAAAGGTTATGAACAATGCCGATGTCCGTCAAGCCGCCTTGATGTAGTTGCTGACAAATGGGCGCCCCCGCGCGCTGGACAAATGTTTCCAGCACGCCCGCGCCCACAGGCATCCAGGCCGCTTTGCGTGCTCGAGCCGCTTTGCGTGCC
>NZ_JBFUKO010000189.1:0-8636 GCF_056400805.1 Aminobacter sp. P4_H6_2 | reverse complement strand
GGAAAAAACGGCTGAAGGCCTCCTCTCCCCAGCGGGGAGAGGGTGGCCGAGCGAAGCGGAGGCCGGGTGAGGGGGCGCTTGGTCATGACGTACCCACCTCGACGATAATGTTCCCATCCGCATCGGTCCGCGCATGATCGCCCGGTTCCAGCACCGTCGTCGCATCCATCTGCTCGAGGATCGCCGGCCCGTTTATCATGGCATCGAGCGGCAGCTTTTCGCGCTCATAGACCGGCGTGTCGCGCCAGCCGCCGTCGAACCAAACCGGACGGATCTCGCGCAGTGCACCCTCCAGTGTCATCGCCCGTCCGGCCGGATCGATCAGCCGACTGAGGTCGATGTCGGGGCGCACGCCCGTCACCGAGGTGTTGAGGTTGACGAGGTTGGCGCGGATTTCCGGTAGTTCGACCTTGAAGCGGGCGAAATAGGCCTTTTCGAACAGCGCTTGCAGTGTGGCGCGGTCGATCTCGGGCGAAGGCAGCGGCACGTTGATGATGTGCGTTTGTCCGACAAACTGCATGTCGGCCGAGTGGCTGACGCGGATGGCCTGAGGCTTGATCGCCTCCTTGGCGATCAGCGCCTCGCCTTCCGCCCGGTGCCGTGCCAGCACCTCGCGGACGCGTTTTTCGTCGAGCATCGCCACCGGCTGGTTGAGGGTGTTGACGAAGTCATGGCGCAGGTCGGCGACGACGCAGCCGAGTGCATTGGTGATGCCGGGCCTCGCCGGAACCAGCACGCGGGGCAGGCCAAGTTCGCGGGCAAGTGCTGAGGCATGCAGCGGCCCGGCGCCACCGAAGGCAAACAGCGTGAAATCGCGCGGGTCGTGGCCGCGCGACACCGACACCATGCGGATGGCCCCGGCCATCTTGATGTTGCCGAGCCTCAGCACGGCACCGGCAGCAGCCGTGCCATCGAGCCGGGTCGCCTTGCCGATCCTGTCTTCGAAGATTTTCCGCACTGTTTCGACCGTCACCGGATTGTCGACGGCGAGCAGTCTTTTCGGGTCGAGCCGGCCGAGCACCAGATTGGCGTCGGTGATGGTCGGCTCGGTGCCGCCGCGTCCGTAGCAGACCGGCCCGGGATTGGCCCCGGCACTCTCGGGCCCGACCTGGATCAGCCCGGAAGCATCGACACGCGCGATCGAGCCGCCGCCGGCACCCACAGTGTGCACCGCGACCATCGGCACATGGATCGGCATCGCATATTCGATTTCGATCTCGTTCGACACCGCAGGTTCGGCATTGAGGATCAGCGCAACGTCGGTCGAAGTGCCGCCCATGTCGTAGGTGACGAGATTTTCGAAGCCGGCACGCCGGCCGGTATAGGCTGCGGCGATGACGCCCGAGGCCGGGCCCGACATCACGGTCTTGGCCGCCTCGCGGGTAACGAAGCGCGCCGATATCATGCCGCCATTGCCGTTCATGATCAGGAAATCGCGTGCGTAGCCGCGTGTCGCAAGCTCTTGGCGCAACCGCGCCACGTAGCGTTCGAGGATCGGCTGCACCGCCGCGTTGACCGAGGCTGTGACGCCGCGTTCGAACTCGCGCGCTTCCGAAAGCAGCGAATGCCCCGTGGTGATGTGGCCGTTCGGCCAGAGTTCGGCGGCGATCTCGGCAGCGCGCCGCTCATGCGATGGATTGGCGTATGAGTGCAGGAAGTGGACGACGAGTGCCTCGCAGCCGGCGTCGATCAATTCGCGCACTGAAGCGCGCATGCCGTCCTCGTCGAGCGGCTCGCGCACATGTCCCGAGGCTTCGACGCGCTCGGAGACTTCAAGCCTGAGATTGCGCGGGATCACGGGCACGAACACGCCGGTCATGCCATAGGGTTGGGGCCTTGTGCGCCGGCCGAGCTCGATCACGTCGCGAAAGCCGCGCGTGGTGATCATGCCGGTGCGGGCCAGCCGCCGTTCCAGCACGGCGTTGGTGGTGGTCGTGGTGCCATGCACGATCAGGTCGATGTCGGCGATGGGAAAGCCGGTTACGGCGAGCGCCGCGATCACGCCATGCGCCTGGTTTTCGGCCGTCGTCGGTGTCTTGGCGATGTGGACCGCCCCGCCATTGGCGCCGTCGATCAGCAGCAGGTCGGTGAAGGTCCCGCCCACGTCGATGCCCGCCACGACATTTCCCGCCCTTGCGGGAATTTTCTCGTCCATGGACTAATCCCGAAAAGCCCGGACTACGATCATGTGCCAGTTTAGAAAGGCGTTTTAGGCCACAATCTTGACGATGAGATCATTTGTATACTAATTAATAGGCTGAACAAGGCTCCACACTTTGCCTGTATTTCCGCAGCGCGCCGGTGAAAAACCGCCGCCGCGCCGGGCGAGAGGTTTGATCGATGAACACCGCAGCAGCGCTGAAGACGGTCGACGCAAAGCCGCTTCAGTTTCCTATCCCTGCCAATGTCTACGCCGAAACTGTGGTTTCGGTGAAGCATTACACGGATCGCCTGTTTGCCTTCCGCATCACCCGGCCGCAGTCGCTGCGCTTCCGCTCGGGCGAATTCGTCATGATCGGCCTGCCGAATGCCGAAAAGCCGGTCTTCCGCGCCTATTCGGTGGCGAGCCCGTCCTGGGACGACGAACTTGAATTCTTCTCGATCAAGGTGCCGGATGGTCCGCTGACTTCGGAACTGCAGAAGATCGAACCGGGCGACACCGTGCTGATGCGCCAGAAGTCGACCGGCACGCTGGTTCTCGACGCACTCACCCCGGGCAAGCGCCTGTTCATGATCTCGACCGGCACCGGCATCGCGCCCTTCGCCAGCCTGTTGCGCGACCCAGACACCTATGAGCGCTACGAGCATGTCGTGCTCACCCACACCTGCCGCGATGTCGCCGAGCTGGCCTATGGCCAGGAGCTGGTCGCCAATCTCGAAAACGATCCACTGATCGGCGAGCTGACCCATGGTCGCGTCACGCTCTACAACTCGACGACGCGCGAAACCTCCGAGCGCATGGGCCGCATCACAGCACTCATCTCGTCGGGCAAGTTCTATTCCGATCTCGGCATTGAAAAGCTCGACCCGGCCACCGACCGCATCATGATCTGCGGCTCGATGCACATGCTCAAGGACGTCAAGGAACTGGCCGAAAGCCTCGGCTTCGTCGAAGGCTCGCTCAACGAGCCGGGCACCTTCGTCGTCGAGCGCGCTTTCGTCGGCTGAGATTGGGGCAGTAAGGGAATAGGGCAGTAGGGCAGTAGATTGACCTACTGCCTCAGCTTATCTTCGAAAGCAGCTCCAGCAACATCGCCGCGTCCTTGGCCGACAGGGGAGACAGCGTTTCCTCTGTGATCGTCTGTGCCAGGGGCACAAGCTCTTCCACCAAGCGCCGGCCCTCGTCGGTCAGGCGGACCATCAAGCGCCGCTTGTCGGCCTCATGCTTGGCCAGTTGCACAAGGCCGCGTGCGTGCAGACGGTCGATCACACCCTTGACGGTCGCCCCATCCATGGCGATCAGCGTGCCAAGCTGGTTCTGCGAGGTCTCGCCGACATCATGCAGCTTGGCCAGTGCCGCGAATTGCGGCGGGGTCAGGTCACCGATATGGGTGGCGAAGATCGCGACATGACGCTGATGCGCCTTGCGCAAGATGAAGCCTATCTGCTCCTGCAGATGGTAGGCTGCGTCCTGCTTCATCGCAGGCCATCCCAGGCCTTGATGTCGGCGGCGCTCAAACCGCCCATGCGATCGTGGATGCGGGGTCCGCAGGTCATCACCAAGGCGAAGACGATTTCGTCGGGCCTTGGCCCGTCGGGCGATCCAACTTCCATGGCGTCGAAATGGCTGCGCACATAGGCGGCGTTGATGTGGCCGATGGGCACGTCGAGCCGGGCACCTAAACCTCCCACCTTCTTGGCCGAGGGCACGATCGCCTTGGCTTCGCCGAGCCGTTCGCGCATCGCGTAGCCGCCGGGCACATGCCACAGAGCGCCATGTTCGAGCTCGCCGGCGGAGCCCACGATGGCGCCCTTGCCGTAGCCGTCGATGACTTTCGGGTCGCCGCCGAGTGCTTTGATCAGCCGGTCGGACAGCATCAGCCCGAGCGGCTTCAAATCCTCCATCGCGTTTTGCAGCTCTTCGACATAGCGGCCTGCGAACGGATTTTTCACCACCGCGAGTGCCGCCGCGCGCCGCCGGGGCACGTCCTTTGCCGGGCCGCCATCATGGAAAATCTCTTCGACCGTCACGGTGATCTTGCGGATCGGAAATTCAGGCATGGATCGGCATCCCCCTCATCGAAATATCCGGTATGGCCGCGAACGACTTGCCGCTGACGCGGTGTTCACCTGCAAGGAACAGCGCGGCACTCTGGATCAACCCTTGCCGGCGGAACGTGTCGGCGACCCTGAGCCCGGCATCGAGCGCCGCATCGATATCTCTAGGGGACAGCGCGCCGACACCTGTTGTGACCAGCCTGTCGCCGAGGTCGCTGTCTGGGGCCAGTTCCCACGCCGGTTTGCGCTGGATTGCCTGGTGCCCCGGCAAATCGACCGCGTTGGCGATGAGCGTCGCTGCCGCGTCCGCCGCTGCCCCATTCGCCGCCAGAACGGTCACCGCATCAGCGATGCCGAGCGAAAAACTGCGGCCGCGCCAGCCGCTGGTGGCGATGCCGCGCACCGGATCTTCGTAGTGGATGGTCAGCCGGTCGACGAAGCCTTGCCCGGTGCCAGCAATCGCCACTGAAATTCGCTCGCCAGGCGCGATATGCAGGGCGATATCGCCGCCATTGTTGATGTAGGCACGGTCGAGCGAGCGCCCCGAAACCATGGCGACCATGATCTCATCCGCGACCGCGCCGGCGACTGCGGCCATCGGGGTGATGAAATCTTGCGCGAGCGGTGTGACAGCAGCCTCCATGCGCTGCGCAGTCGGACCTGCAAACCGCCGCGCTTTGCTGGAAGCAGGCCGGCGAAGTTCGGTGAGTTCGCCGACGAGTTCGCCAAGAACGGTCTGGAAACGTTCGGCGGCCTGCCGGTAGGCGGCGCGCACTTCATCCTTGTCGCCGAAAGCCTCGACGATCAGGTCGATCGGCCCATGGTTGAAATGCAGGCGGTGCCCGTCCGGAAGCCAGTTGATGTCCGGGCCATTCATGGCAAACCGCCGGTCCGGCGCAATTGCGCGAGCGGCGGCCAGGGATTGCCTGCCCGGGCCGGTCCAGTCGCCCGCTCGTTGAAATACTCGCCGCCGCRCCTGAGCACGTCGTCAACGCTCCTGATCTCGGCCCCGTAGCCGCCGAGCGCCAGATAGTCGTCGCGGCGCAAGGTGAACTCGATCGGCGCAACAAGCGCAGGCGTCGGCACATAGCCGAAGGCGTTGTCGGGCACGCGGGTCACGTCGACCATCAGCGTGATGCCGCCGCCCGGCCAGACATAGACAGGCGCACCACCGACCGTGACATAGGTCTTCAGGCCCTGCACGGAACGCGTGAGATTGACCGGGTTTTCGGTCACGCCGGCACGCAAGCTGCCGCCGGCGCCGCCAACAAACAACACCGTACACAAAGCCGGCTCACAATTATCCTCGATCAGCCCAACCGACTTCCTGAGCCGGTCGGGAAATGCCTTCTCGACCGGCCTGAGGTCGTCGCCGAGTTCGTAATAGGCGAACTGTTCGCCGGTGGTTGAAACCATGAGCAGGCTGAGACCGGGCCTCGCGCCTTTCCTGGCGTTCCACTCGCCGAGGATGTCGAGCGGGTCGGAGATGCTCGTGCCGCCCCATCCCAGCCCTGGCTCCGAAACCTTGAAGTAGCGGCCGGGCGTCGAGCGCCGGCCAAGGATTTTTATCCCTGTGTCTTCCCAACCCAGCACTTTACCGGCCTGATGCTCGGAAACGACGCCGGTGATATGATCGTCCACCACGACCACTTCGTCGACGAGCCCGCGCCATTGCCGCGCGAACATGCCGATGGTCGCCGAACCGCAGCCGACACGCATGCGTTGTTCGACAGTGCCGTCGATGACGGGTGGGTAGCCTGCCTCGACGATGACAACGGCGCCGCCGTCGATGGTCAGCTCCACCGGCTTGCGGTTGCACAGGTTCAGCAGCGTGTCGCAGGTCATTCGGCCTTCCGCCTTCGACCCGCCAGTCAGGTGGTGCACCCCGCCCAGCGACAGCATCTGCGAGCCATATTCGCCCGTCGTCACATGGCCGACCGCCTCGCCCCCAGCGCGCACCGTTGCCGTTTCTGGGCCGAGATGCCGGTCGGTGTCGATCTTCACCTTGACGCCGCAATAAGAAAAGATGCCCTCCGTCACCACGGTGACGAGGTCGACGCCCTCCACCTCCTGGCTGACGATGAAGGGGGCCGGCTTGTAGTCGGGATAGGTGGTGCCAGCACCGATGGCGGTGACGAAGCGCTGGCCGGTGTTGACCAGCTCGCCGTCCCAAGCCGCGCCTTCAAACGGCACCACGGCATTGGCGCTTTCGACCGCGTAGTCGAGCACGCGCACCGGGTCGCAGCGCACGATCCTGCCGCCGTAATTGCCGTAGCGGTCGCAGGCGCCGGTGCGCCCTTCGGCGATGTAGCACATGACCGGGCAGGCATCGCAGCGCAGCTTTTCGCCTGCCTGCTTGTCGCCGGTTTCGTGGGTTTCGAAACGTTCGGACAACTCGTTCATGGCAGCACTTGTGCCTCGCGGATTGCCGCCAGGATGCGTGAGGGCGTGGCCGGCACCTTGGTCACCAGAATCCCTGTTGCATGGCGGATGGCGTTGAGGATGGCGGGTGCCGTCGGGATCAGCACATGCTCGCCCAAACCCTTGGCGCCAAAGGGTCCTTCCGGGTCCGGAACTTCCACGAGGATGGTCTCGATCGGCGGCACGTCGCCGATGGTCGGGATCAGA
The DNA here is from genome assembly GCF_056400805.1 of Aminobacter sp. P4_H6_2. NCBI lineage: Bacteria > Pseudomonadati > Pseudomonadota > Alphaproteobacteria > Hyphomicrobiales > Phyllobacteriaceae > Aminobacter > Aminobacter sp. P4_H6_2. Next base: position 1,790 of record NZ_JBFUKO010000189.1, on the reverse strand, counting down.
TAGTCGTGCAGGTTCTCCGTCCTGCCGGGGATGTATTCCTCCATCAGCGCCATGCCGATGCCCTGGGCGATGCCGCCTTCGATCTGGCCTTCGGCTAGCAGCGGATTGATCGCCTTGCCGACGTCATGTGCTGCTGTGATCTTGACCAATTTCACTGTGCCAAGAGCGAGGTCGACCTCAAGCTCGGCGATCTGGGCGCCATAACCATAGACCGCATAGGGCTTGCCTTGGCCCTTGGCGTCGAGCGGCTCCGTCGGAGGGTCGTAGCTTTCCTCCGCCGTGAAAACGAGGCCGTCTGTGTCGGGCTCAAGCAGCGCGAGATCGATGCGGCGGCGCTCGCCACCCTCATGCACCAGCAGCAGACCGTTTTCCAGCTGCAGCGATGCCTCGGGCGAGACATTGGCGAAGCGCAGAATCTTTTCGCGCAATGCCCGGGCTGCCTTCTCGGCAGCCTTGCCTGACACATAGGTCTGGCGCGAGGCCGAGGTCTTGCCGGCATCGGGCGTGATCGCCGTATCGGCACTGCGCAGCACGAAATCCGACAGCGGCAGGCCAAGCGCGTCGGCAGCGATCTGGGCGATGACAGTGTTCGAGCCCTGGCCGATGTCGACGGCGCCCTGATGCAGCAAAACCTTGCCGTCGGGCGCGATGCCGAGCTTGATCATCGAGGGATTGGGCAAGGAGGTGTTACCGCAGCCATACCAGCACGAGGCGATGCCGACGCCGCGCTTTTTGCCTGGATTGGCTGCGTTGAATTTGTCCGCGTCGGCCAGCGCGCGCGCCCAATGCGAGGTCAATACTCCAAGGCATTCGCCAATGCCAACGCCGGCTTCAAGTATGTGCCCCGTCACCGTTTCGGAGCCGTTCCGAAGTGCGTTCTTCAGACGAAGCTGCAGCCGGTCTATGCCGAGCTTGTTGGCCAGTTCGTCATACAGCGTCTCTTGCATCAGCGTCGCTTGCGGTACCCCAAAACCGCGGAAGGCTCCCGACACCGGCCCGTTGGTGTGGACGGCGCGGGCGGTGGCCCTGTAGTTCGGCGTGACGTAGGGCCCTGACGCATGGACCGGCACGCGGTTGGCGACGGTCGGCCCGAAACTGGCATAGGCGCCGGTGTTGAACTCTCCTGAAAAAACCATGCCGCGGATGGTGCCGTCGGCGTCGGCCCCGATGGTCGCCTGCATCGATGCCGGATGGCGCTTGGTGGTCGATGCCATCGATTCATTGCGGCTATAGGCGAGTGCGGCCGGCCGGCCGGTTTTCAGCGCGACGAGCCCGATCAGTGGCTGCAGCGACAGATCGATCTTCGACCCGAAGCCGCCGCCGGTTGCCGTCGGCACGATGCGCACCTTGTCCGGTGCCAGACCCAATATTCGTGCCGTGTCGTCGCGGTCGAGATGTGGTGCTTGTGTGCATGCAATAACGGTCAGCGTGTCGCCATCGACAAAGGCATGGCCGGCTTCAGGTTCGATATAGGCGTGTTCGACATAAGATGTCTCGATGCTGCCGGAGACGACGCAGGCGGCATTTTCCAGCGCCGCCTCAGGCTCGCCGCGCTCGACCAATCCACGCACCAGAACGTTGCCTGGGCGGGCGGCATGGACCAGGTTCGCGCCCGCTGCCACCGCCTCGGCAGGCTCCATCAAGGCCGGTAGCTCGCTCCATCGCACCGGGAATTTTGCGAGATCAAGCTCGCGAGCGGCCCAATTCTCGCAGGCGACCAGCGCCACCGCCTCGCCACGGAACCGCGCCTCGCCCTCGGCCAGYGCCGGCTGGTCGGCGAAGGGCGGGAT
>NZ_JBFUKO010000188.1:0-8646 GCF_056400805.1 Aminobacter sp. P4_H6_2 | reverse complement strand
CCTCTCCGGAAAATGTGATGCGGCGCATATGAGGAGTGACGTCACGGATCGCCAGCACCTCAAGGATCTGGAAATTCGGCGGCCGCTCGCAATCGTCGCCGTCTCCAGCCCAGACGATGGCAGGAGCCTCGTCCTCGGCAAGCTCGAGAACATGCGAGGCGACAGTGAGGCGAAGGAAATAGAGTTCTTCGAGGCTGCTAGCGGCTGCATCGACGCGAAGGGCGTCGGCCAGGCGACAAAAGCGGGCACGCGATTGGGCAAAGCGCACGATGCGGGCGTCGTCGGACGTCTCCACCTCGGCGCCATGCTCGACCATATGTTCGCAGAACGCTGCAATCATCGCGTCCGGATCGTCCAGCGCGATGCTGGTGTGTGTAACAAATTCCTTCACCGAAACTCCGTCTATTCGCGGCTGTCCTTCAAGTCCGCGTCCAAGGGCTTATGGTCGGGCGATCTCGTCCTCGATCCCGATCCAGAACGTCCCCTCAAGCGGCACGGCCATGAAACGGCGATTGATCTCGGTCAGAGTTTGTTCAGGATCGAGGTTGGAGAAAAGCTCGGGATGGCACCATTTGGCGAAGCTTTCAAACGCCAGCACCGATAGTGCCGAAATAGAGAGCTGATGCGAGATGCCGAAAGCGCGGCCCGCGCGCACCGCATCGAGTTCGCCAAGAAAGTTGCGTCCGGTCACCGCCTTCAGCGAGGCGCGCGCGGTCGCGGCATCGACCCCGCCGCCGACCACGAGGCCGCCTTGCGCAGCAAGATGCGGACCGCCAGTGCCGATATAGACTCGCGAATCTATGCCAAGCACATACTCTGCGTCAATCTTGCCGTCATAGCCGGGGACCAAGTCGGAGCCCATGCTGTGTCCGCCAGCAAGCCGCATCATTTCAGTGATGCGGTTGTCGGCGCCGGGAATGGCGCAACACAGCGTGCCCGCATGTGCATCGATGAGCACTTCGGGGCGTTCGACCACGCCCTTCAGTCGTTCAGCGACCAGCTGGTAGCGTAGAGCGACGAAATTGGAGAATGCGTCGGCCTCGGCCTCCCGCCCTATCGCCTGGCCCAGAAGCCGCATCGAAAATCCCGTCGCCTCAGCTGGGCCGCGCGCGTCGTTTTCCGGGCCGTCGAGGAAGATCACGGGTACGCCGGCAGCCTCCAACAGTTGCACCGCACTTTCCCAGCCCGGTTGCCAAAGACTCACCACGAAGAGGTCTGGATCGGCACTCAGAATGGATTCCACCGACACATTGGCGGGTACCACGGCCCCCGCGACCGGGATCTTGTCTATGGCGGGGAAGCGGTTGCGGAAGGCGGCATACATGCCACGGTCAAAACGCTGGGGTGCTGCCCAGCCAGCGAGTTTCGAAACCGGATCGGGATCGATCAGCGCCAGCGACAACAGCAGCAGCGGTTCGTTGGTAACGATGCGCGTCGCAGCGGCCTCGAGGCGCACCTCTCGGCCTGCTGCATCCCGCATCAGGATCTCGGCATACGCATGCGGCACGGCAAGCAAGGCTGTGAGGCAACCGAGAACGGCAAGCAGACCGAAACGTTTTCGGCCTGCTTGCCTGTTGGCGGATATGTTCAGATGCGGAACGAACAAGTCCTCACCACGTGGTTTTCAGGTTCGCAGTGAAGACGCGCCCGGCGCCGTAATTGCAGCTGCCGCCTGTTATGTTCAGGCAATGCGAAACATAGGTTTCGTCAAACAGGTTGGTGACATTGACACGCAGCCTGGTGCCTTCGAATTCCTTTTTCAACGCTCCGAAGTCGAACTCGGCACCGACATCGACCAGCGCGCGGCCGGGGATGCGCAGCTTCTCGAGGTAGGTGGCGTCGGTCTGGTAGGACGACGTGGCGCGCACGCCGGCGCTGAGCGACAGGCCCTCTGCATAGGTCGGGCTATAGTTGACCCAGAAGCTGCCCTGGTGCTCGGGCAGGCGCAGCATTTCGCGGCCCACCGACACCGGATTGTTGGAACTAAGCACTTCCGAGCTGGAATAGGCGTAAGAAGCCAGGAGTTCGAACTCAGATGTCAGTTCGTACTTGCCCTCGATCTCGACACCACGCACGCGCTGCTTGCTGGTTTGCACAAACTGCGTCGGCCGCGTCGGGTTGATATCTATCGGGTCGGGCGTCAGCGCATTGTCGAGCGTCAAGTCGAACAGTGACAGCGAGATCAGGCCCCGCCCATCGAGGGGCTGGTACTTGATGCCGATCTCGTATTGCTCGGCGTTCTGAGCGACGAATGGATTGCCGAACCTGTCGTTGCCGAGCAGCGGCAGGAAGGCGGTCGAATAGCTGACATATGGGGCAAGGCCATTGTCGAACAGGTAGGTCAGGCCGGCACGCCCGGTCAGCTTGCTGTCGTTGGTCTCGACCATCGCCGCATTGGTGATGCGGTTGGTGGTTTCAATGTCGGAAAAATCGTAGCGCAGGCCGAACGTGCCGACCCAGTCGCCGTAGTGAACCTGATCCTGCGTATACAGGCCAATCTGGTTCTGCTTCTGATGGGCCGAGGCGGTGACCGGTGCCATCGGGATTGGCAGCCCATAGACCGGATTGAGGAAGTCGATTCCGGGCACTTTCACGCCCCATCCGGTATTGCCGAAATTGGTGTCGGAGATGCCGCGCACATAGTCGATGCCGAACAGGGCGGTGTGGGCGAAATCGCCGGTCTGGAAGCTGGCCTCGGCCTGGCTGTCGACTGCGAAGGTTGAGGTCCAGTCGTCGGAGACGGCCGAGACGCGGTCGAGCTGGCTTGACGGCGTGCCCGAATAGGCGAAGGCCGGGTTCACCAGCGCCAGGAACATATCTTGCTGCGAGTAGCCATAGCGCAGGTTTTGCCGGACGGTCCAGGTTTCGTCGAAGCTATGCGAGAATTCATAGCCGATGTGGCCATAATCGCGGTTGAATTCCTCGGCATTGGTATCGCCGAGGAACACCTCGCGAGGGATCTGGCCGGCCGGATTTGGCAACAGCGTGCCCACTGCCGGATAAAAGCGTGGGCTGAAGATGTCGCGGTCGCGCTGGTAGTAGGCATAGAGCGTCAGCGAGGTGTCGTCGTTAGGGTTCCAAGTCAGGCTCGGCGCCAGCATGATCTTGCGATCGCGCTCCATGTCGATCTGCGTGTTCATGTTCTTGGCAAGGCCGGTGAAGCGGTAGAGCCAGTTCCCGTCTTCAGTCAGCGCGCCGGTCATATCGACCGCGCCCTGTATGCCGCCGAAGCCGCTGGTCTCCACCGAGGCTTCGCGATAGGTCTCGGCTTGCGGGCGTTTGCTGACCTGGTTGACCAGCCCTCCCGGTACGGCGCGGCCGTAGAGAACGGAGGCCGGTCCCTTGATGACCTCGACGCGCTCCAGCGCATAGGGATGGATGCTCGGCGTGGCATAATTCAGCGGGTCACCGGCGACAGCCAGGCCGTCGAGCCACATGGTGCCATAGCTGTTGAAGCCCCTGATATAGAGCCAGTCATAGCGTAGATCGTAGCCATTTGGGTCGGGCAGAACGCCCGGCGTATACCGCAATGCTTCGGCGACAGAATTGACGCCTTGGGCATCCATCTGGCCGCGGGTGACGACATTGACGGCCTGTGGCGTTTCGATGAGTGGAGTGTTGGTCTTGGATGCTGCTGCACTACGCTTGGCGACGATGCCAGTGTCGGGCCCTCGCGGACTTTCAGTGCCCACCTCGATTGTTTCAAGCACCACCGCATTGCCGCCAGCGGTCTTTGCTGCAGCAGTCGTTGTGGTTTTGGCCTGCTGGGCATGGGCGGGTAGGGCGACAACGACGGTCAGCACAGTGGACACCAGAAGCAGCGCACCGCTTAGGCGCCAGCTCTGTTTGCCTATTCCGGAATGGCTCTTTGAAATCTCCGTACCGCGCACGTTTCGCCCCTATCCAGACGCCGGGCGCCCATCCGGACGCGCCAAGGCGCTCTCACCACAAATCCGCTCATCGGTTTGGTGCCGATGCGCCAGTTCAAAAACTTGACTATTATAATCAAGTTAACCTATTCACTAGGGCACCATGGCATGGCTGACAACGCAGGAACCTTTGCGCGACGATCAGAAACGTTTGCGGTCCAACGAAATTGCGCCCCAGCGCCATGATCGCGTGGGCCGGCCGCGGCATATCCAGAGAAACATGCCCGAGGGGCTGGAAAGGCATCATCAATGAGGTCGGGCTTAAGCGATCATAGCTTGGCCCGGAGCGGCCGAAAGCGTGTCCGGGTCAGCGATTTCATGCAAATGGACGGCGTTGTTCTTGACAGCCAAGACGACCGGCTATCGATGGAAGACACGCTCATCGATGGCGAGTACCTGCGTCAGGAGCTACGCCATGGCCTGTTCCTGCATGTCAGCGACGCTGTCGAGGAGCGCGACTTTACAGTGACCTCGCGCCAGCGCGAGGAGCTGTCCTGCATCTTCTTCCTCGATGGCAAGATCGACCTCAAAATCGGCGACCGCCGCTTCGAGTTCAAGGGCGATCAGCGCGGTGTCATACAAGGCGCGGCCATCATGAGTTCTGGCGCCGAAAGCTTCGAACGGGCATCGGTGGGGCATCAGCATGTACGCCATCTCGTTGTCTCGGCGACGCCCGAATGGCTCAATATCGACGGCATGGAAGAGATGGGCGACGAGCGCGTGGCCATGAGGCTGCTGAAGGACAATCTCGCTGATCATCGCTGGGCGACTACACCGCGCGTTGCCGAATTGATCCGCCAGATCGTCACGCCGCAAGCATTTTCGCCCACTTTGCGTAATCTCTATCTCGAAGGTCGCGCCGTCGAGATCGTAGCCGAAACCATCTCAGCGGTCATGCATACCGACCGCCGAGCCGTCCCGGGCTCAATCCTGCGCAGCCATGAAATCATCCGTCTCAGGCGTGCAAAGGACCTGATTGCTGAAAGTTTGACCGCGCCTTTGAGCGTCGAGTTGATCGCGCGCGAATCCGGCATCAGCGCCAGCGGGCTGCAACGCCTGTTCCGCATGTCGGAAGGTCACAGTGTCTTCGAATACGTCCGCCGCCTCCGCCTCGATCGCGCATTCCAAGTATTGAAGGGTGGCGAGACCAGCGTCCAGGAAGCCAGCGCCATTGCTGGTTATTCGAACCCGGCCAACTTCGCTACTGCCTTCCGGCGGCAGTTCGGCATCACCCCCCGCGAGGCGCTGGCTTTGCCGCAGGACGGGCGAAGCTAGGGCGTCGACCTGTCCAAAGTATCGCCAGTCGGCCCGCGACATCCAAGCCCGCAACTGAACACCACCAGCCATTGAGGCGCGTGCGAATATAGGGGCGGAGCGGCCGGGAGGCTCTGCGCACGAGATCGCCAGGGAGTCGGCCCGGATCAGCGGGCTTTGAAGGTAATAGGGGATACCAGGTATAGGGGCGTAGAAGGTGGAGGCGCCGGTATCGGTGAAGCCCGGCGCACCATCTTAAGAGCGATTTGATCCAATTTCGGGTTACCGGAGGAAGAGGCGACTGAAGCTGAGAGGATTTCGCCGGCGGCAGTGAACGTGAAACTAATCTGGACTGATCCGTTGCCAGTCGCATCACGTTTTTGCCTGGCGATCCGGCTCAAGACCTTTGCCTTCCATTGGGCGGTAGACATCGATCTACCGCCGCCTTGGCCTGCGGCTGCTGCGCGGGTGGTTTCGCTGTCCTGCGCCGATTTCTGGGCCGCCGGACTGTTGGCCGGTTGTTTCTTCTCGACCTTGGCCTGCTTGACCGGCTCCTTCTCAGTCTTCTTTTTCTCACGCACCGGCTTGGCTACGGACTTGGGCTTTTCGACCTCCGGGCGCGGCTCGGGAATGGCCATCGCCACTTCCGGAAGCGGCGCTTCGACGAGATCTGGCACGACCTCCTCGACGGGCTCACTCTCCGCGATTTCTTCCACCGGCTCGGGAACTTCCTGGGCGACTTCCTCGACAGGCGTAGGCTCCGGCTCGACCGGATCGGGCGTGATGGTTTCCGTCGGCTCGACGCTTTCTGCGGCCCGGGAGTCGACAAGATCCGATGTCTCTTGCGGCACCGCCTCCGGCGCGAGCGCCATCGGTGCAAGGTCGATCATCACCGCCGTCTGCCCCTGCGGCTCGTCCATCGTCATGGCAGGTTGCTGATGCAGGTACCAGGCACCGGCCATGTGAACGGAAACAATGACCGCCGCTGCCGCCGACCAGAGCACGGCTTCACGACGGCTGACATCCCCGAAGCTGAAATCGTCGTGCTGTGCCATGCTCATTGCGGCTGGCCCGTCGTTGGCACGGGTGCTGTCGGTACGGCTTCGAGGCCGACCAGGGCTATCTTGAGATAGCCGGCGCCGCGCATCAGGTTCATCACCTCCATCAGCTCGCCATAGTCGACGCCGCGATCGGCACGCAGGAAGATGCGGCTTTGCTTATCGCCTTTGGCGCGCAGGTCGAGCTCCTGCTGGAAAGAGGGCCGGACCACGGTGTCCTGGCCGATGGCGAGGCTGAGGTCGTCTTTCAAGGTCACGTACAGCGGCTCTTGCGGCCGCGGTGAAGGGGTCGCCGTCGATGCCGGCAGGTCGACATTGACGTCGACTGTCGCCAGCGGCGCTGCAACCATGAAGATGATCAGCAGCACCAGCATGACGTCGATGAACGGCGTCACATTGATTTCGTGGTTTTCTTGGAGGTCGTCCTCGTCAGGCGATTGTCTGATGCCGCCAGCCATTGATCCGTCTCCTAGACAGCTACAGCAGGAGTAAGCCGGCCGTTGGCGCGCACCGGCTCGTTGGTCGGGTTCGAACGCTCGGAACGCTGCTGCGGCTGTCGGTCGAGATCGCGGCTGACGAGCCGCTGCACGCCTGCAGCAGCGTCGGCCAGTCCCTGGCGATAGCCGGTGATCGAACGGGCAAAGACGTTGTAGATGACAACGGCGGGGATGGCTGCGATCAGGCCGACAGCGGTTGCCAAAAGCGCCTCGGCGATACCAGGTGCGACAACCGCCAGATTGGTGGTTTGGGACTCCGAGATGCCTATGAACGAGTTCATGATGCCCCAGACGGTGCCGAACAGGCCGACGAATGGCGCTGTCGAACCGATGGTGGCGAGCACACCGGTGCCGCGGCTGAGGCGGCGGCCGGCCTGCGCCTGGATGCGCATCAGGCGCGAATCGACCCGCTCCTTGATGCCTGAGGCGTCGCCATAGCCGAGCTCATGGCCCGACATTTCCATCTCCTCAACGGCGGCGCGAACCAGCACACTGCCGATACCTGCACGCTCTCCAAGGGCCTGAGCTGCATCCTCAAGCCTCCGGGCATGGAGAATGCCGCGCAGCGCCTTTTTCAACCGCGCCTTGCTGGCGGCGATCTCGAGCGACTTGGCAAGCCACACCGTCCAGGTCATCAGCGAGGCGAAGGCAAGGCCGATCATCACGCCTTTGACCACCCAGTCGGCCGCCATGAACATGCCCCATGGCGATAGGTCGTGCGGCAAAACGCTTTTGGGGACGTTGGTGTCGGCAGGTGCGCCAACGGCCATGCCGGCCGGGTTGGCATTCCCGGCGACATCGCCAAGGGGGGCGGTCGGCGTCATGGGGGTGTTGATGGGCGCGGCAGCCGCGCCGGAGGGGTCAGCCTGAGCTGGTGGCTGCGTCGTCTCACCAGCAAGGTCCGCCGCTGGTGCGCTGTCAAGATTCTGGCCAGGCACCGTGACAGAGGTTGGGGCACTTGCCGGTGCAGCCTGTTGCGCCAGGGCAGCGCTTGTATGCAAGGCCAGGGACAATGATACGCCTAAGGCCACGGCGTACCGGCGCAGAGCCTTCGACCGAAAAGCACTGCCGGCGGTCTCGATAGCCCAGCTGTCCCGCATATCCCACGTCTCCCGATCGCAAACCAAGGTGGTTTCGAGGTCGTTGCAGGCGGTCGCGTCACCTGACACCGCCAGAGCCGGCCTCTAACATTGTTGAGTGTGATTATCAAGAAAGCAGAGGCGGGCACGCGTCCACATTTTCTTACTTGGCTTCTACCGCTTCCAGCCCATCGCTCCGCGCGGCAGGCAAGCGGCTTTCGACATTGCTCCACGCATGCGGACAGCGGCTAAAACGAGATTGCCGCGCCAGCGACGGCTTTTACTTATCCATTTCAGATGTTTGACTGCCGGCGCCGTCAGCCAATTCCGTTGAACGCTAGATCTAATGTGGCACGAAACAGAATGCCGTCCTGATCGGCCAGCGTCCGGCTGAACTCGAAGTGGTTCTGGCCTTTGGCAACAATGAGCTGGCTTGCCTTGCCAGCTTGCATCAGCCCGGCGTGCAGAGATTTCGCGTGYCGGCAGTACTCATCGGTTTCGCCGTCGCCATAGGCAACGATCATCGAGCAGCTGATACGCTCCAGATGCCGAACCGGACTGAAGGTATCGACCTCGGCGGAACTTAATTGCAGATAGGCCCCGCGCGCGCTCAGCATGGGGGCCTCGAGATCATAGGCACCGCTGGCACAGACAGCCCCGCTGACGGTGCCAGGCGCGATCTGGCTGTCGGTCGAGACACAGAGTGCAGCCGCGACAAGATGCGCTCCGGACGAATGACCGGCGACAACCAAACGACCGACGTCGTAGCCCAACTCGCCTCCATGGCGCGATAGCCAGCCGATCCCACGCTGCACCTGTCCCACCATGT
>NZ_JBFUKO010000187.1:0-8670 GCF_056400805.1 Aminobacter sp. P4_H6_2 | reverse complement strand
ACATCAGACTGAGGATGCCCACATGAGTGACACCGCAGAGCGCGTCAAGAAGATCGTTATCGAACATCTTGGCGTTGACGCCGACAAGGTGACTGAAGCTGCAAGCTTCATCGACGACCTGGGCGCGGACAGCCTCGACACGGTCGAGCTCGTTATGGCGTTCGAAGAAGAATTCGGCGTCGAAATTCCTGACGACGCGGCCGAAACCATCCTCACCGTTGGCGACGCCGTGAAGTACATTGACAAGGCTTCGGCCTGAGCGATCGCGAATTGTCAGGGATGCCTGCGATGAGGCGTGTGGTCGTCACGGGCCTTGGCCTGCTTTCACCGTTCGGCATGGGCTACGAGCACGGCTGGAAAGAGCTTCTTTCCGGTCGTAGCGCCGCGAGGCGCATCTCGGAGTTCGAGGTCGAAGATCTCCCCTGCAAAATTGCCAACGTCATCCCCAGGGGTGACGGCAGCGACAATTCCTTCAATCCCGAAGCGGTCCTTGAGCACAAGGAACTGCGCAAGATCGGCGACTTCATCCTTTACGGGATCGCGGCCGCCGACGAGGCATTGAAGGATTCGGGCTGGCAGCCCAAGACGCCGGAAGAGCAAAACGCAACCGGCGTCATGATCGGCTCGGGCATCGGCGGCATTGACGGCATTGCTGAAAATGCGCTGATCCTCAAGGAACGCGGCCCGCGCCGCATCAGCCCCTTCTTCATTCCAGGCCAGATCATCAATCTGGTTTCGGGCCAGGTTTCGATCCGGCACGGGCTCAAGGGCCCCAACCATGCCGTCGTCACCGCCTGCTCGACCGGTGCGCACGCTATCGGCGATGCAGCCCGCCTGATCATGTTCGGCGATGCCGACGTGATGCTGGCCGGCGGTGCCGAAGCACCAGTGACGCGCCTTTCGCTTGCCGGCTTTGCCGCTTGCCGGGCGCTGTCGACCGACCGCAACGACGAGCCCGAGAAGGCCTCGCGTCCTTATGACCGCGACCGCGACGGTTTCGTCATGGGCGAGGGAGCCGGCGTTGTMGTTCTCGAGGAGCTTGAGCACGCCAAGGCGCGCGGTGCCAAGATCTACGCAGAAGTTGTTGGCTACGGCCTGACCGGTGACGCACATCACATCACCGCTCCCGCCGAAGACGGCGACGGCGCCTTCCGCTGYATGACGGCCGCCCTCAAGCGCGCCAACCTGTCGCCGGCGGATGTCGACTACATCAACGCCCATGGCACGTCGACCATGGCCGACACGATCGAACTGGGTGCGGTCGAACGCCTTGTCGGCAACGCTGCCTCCAAGGTTTCGATGTCGTCGACCAAGTCGTCGATCGGCCATCTGCTTGGTGCTGCCGGTGCCGCGGAAGCGATCTTTTCGATCCTCGCCATTCGCGACAACATCGCGCCAGCGACGATCAATCTCGATAATCCCGAGCGCGAAACCGCGATCGATCTCGTGCCGCACAAGCCGCGCGCCCGGCAGATCGATGTCGCCCTGTCGAACTCCTTCGGTTTCGGCGGAACCAACGCATCGCTGGTCTTCCAGCGCTATAACGGCTGATCGCCTGTGGGCAGGGGCCCCTTTGGGGGCCCTTTGCCGTGATTTCTGCCACATTCGGGCCTAGTCTCCCGGCGGGGATTCGACGCAAGAGGAAGTGGCGAGGCAAGATGAGCATCAATACGCCAGATCAGGGGCAAGGCGCGCCGCGCGCCGCAAATCCGATCGTTCCAAAGACCGCGCAGGAAGCGCTGCGCCCCGAAATCGGGACGCCGCCGCCCAAGCGTTCGCGCGCTTCGCGCAACCAGATCGTCGTGTTCATGAATTTCATGATGTCGACGGCGGTGCTGGTGATCCTGGCTGGTGGTGCAGCGCTTTATTTCGGCAAGCAAGAATTCAACGGCGCGGGCCCTTCGTCGACTCCCACGACATTCCTGGTCAAAGAAAAGACCGGCGTGCAGGATATCGCCGACCAGCTTGAGCGGCGCGGTCTGGTCAGCGATGCCCGCATCTTCCGCATGGGGGTGCGCGCCTACGGCAATGACGGCTCTCTCAAGGCCGGCGAATATGAGATCGCGGCTGGTGCTTCGATGCACGAGATCATGGAGTTGTTGAAGAGCGGCAAGTCGGTGCAGTATTCGCTGACGATCCCAGAAGGGCTGACCGTCGAGCAGGCGTGGAAACGTATCGCCGAACAAGAAGCGCTCAGCGGCGACATGCCGGCTGAGATGCCGGCCGAGGGCACGCTTGCGGCCGATACCCAGCGCTTCACGCGTGGACTGACGCGCCAGCAGATCGTCAACAAGATGCTTGCCGACCAAAAGGAACTGGTCGAGAGCATCTGGGCGCGCCGTTCCGCGGATCTGCCGATTGCCGACGTCAACGAGTTCGTGACGCTGGCCTCCATCGTCGAGAAGGAAACCGCTCGCGGCGACGAGCGCTCGCGCGTGGCGGCCGTGTTCATCAACCGGCTCAACAAGGGCATGCGGCTGCAGTCTGACCCGACGATCATCTACGGCATCTTCGGCGGCAAGGGTAAGCCGGCCGATCGGCCGATCTTCCGCTCCGACATCGACAAGCCGACCCCTTACAACACCTATACGATCAAGGGCCTGCCGCCGACGCCGATCGCCAATCCGGGCAAAGCCTCGTTGGAGGCTGTCGCCAACCCGTCCAAGACCAAGGATCTCTACTTCGTTGCCGATGGTTCGGGGGGGCACGTCTTTGCCGAGACGCTGGACGAGCACAACGAGAACGTCGCGCGCTGGCGTGCATTCCAGCGCAAGGTCGTCGAGGACGAGAAGGCGGCTGATGACGCCGATCCGGCCAAGAAAGACCCAACGACCACCAACACCGTCAAGAAGTAACCAAGCCCATGCATGACCCCGAAAATCGGAATCGATTTTCGGAAGGATCATGCACAGATTGAAAGTGTTACAGTCTCCTTTGCGCGCCCATTCGGACGCGCTGCGCTGTAAAAACAGGAATTCGCTGCCAGATGAACCTGCAAAGCATGACAGGCTTCGCCCGCGTAGCGGCGGAGCATGACGGAACGGCGATCGCCTGGGAGGTCAAGTCGGTCAACGGCAAGAGCGTGGAAGTGCGCTTGCGCCTGCCGCAGGGCTTCGAACGGCTGGAGCCTTTGGTCAGGCAAGCCATCCAGAAGCGCTTTTCGCGCGGCAATGTGCAGGCGACCTTGACTGTCAGCCGCACCGGCGGTTCGATGGTGCAGCCGGTGATCAACGAAGTGTTCCTGCGCGACGTTGCCGAGCTGGCAAACCGCCTCGTCAAGCAATATGGCACAGCCCCTGCCAGTGCCGACGGACTGCTTTCGCTGCGCGGAGTGTTCGACGTGCCTGAGGCGGTCGAGACCGAAGAACAGCGCGCGGCGATCGATGCGGTGACCATGAATTGCCTGGAAGCCGCGCTTGCTGGTCTCGTTGAGGCGCGCAAATCCGAGGGTGAGGCGCTGCGGGGCCTGCTGTCTGGGCACATCGCGACCATCGAGACGCTGACACTGCGTGCCGAAGCCGATCCGTCACGCGAGCCTGCGCAGATCCGCCAGCGCCTGGCCGAACAGGTGCGCCTGCTGCTTGAGGCATCGCCGGCGCTCGATGAGACGCGGCTCAACATGGAAGCGGCGTTCTTGGCGACCAAGGCCGATATCCGCGAGGAGATCGACCGGCTGAAGACACACGTCGCCTCCGGGCGGGCGTTGATCTCGGGCGGCGGCACGATTGGCCGCAAGCTCGATTTTCTGGCGCAGGAATTCAATCGCGAATCGAATACTCTGTGCTCGAAGTCGAACGCCGCCACGGTGACCGCCATCGGGCTGGAACTGAAGGCCGTGGTCGATCAGTTTCGCGAACAAGTACAGAATCTGGAGTAGCGCATGAGCGCAGAGACCCCCTCAATTGCCATCAAGCGGCGCGGCCTGATGCTGGTGTTGTCGTCGCCTTCTGGCGCGGGCAAGTCGACAATCTCGCGCAACCTCATCGAAACCGACCCGGAATTGCGGCTGTCGGTGAGCGTCACCACCCGTCCACGCCGTGGCAGCGAGATTGATGGGGCCCATTACCACTTCACCACCAAGCGCGAGTTCGAGCTCTTGCGCGACAATGACGCGCTGCTCGAATGGGCGGAAGTCCACGGCAATTTCTATGCGACGCCGCGAGAGCCGGTCGAACTGGCGATGTCGCAGGGTCGCGACATGCTGTTCGATATCGACTGGCAGGGTGCAAAGCAGCTCAAGGAGAAGATGCGTGGCGACATCGTCTCGATCTTCATCCTGCCGCCATCCATGGGCGAATTGAAGGGCCGCCTGAAGCGCCGGGCGGAAGACCAGGATGCGGTGATCGAAACGCGGCTCAAGAACGCCCGCGACGAGATCGAGCACTGGGGCGAATACGATTACGTCGTGATCAATGACGATCTGAACCGCGCCTTTGGCGAAGTGCGCGCGATCGTGGCCGCCGAGCGCCTGCGCCGTGACCGCAGGCCTGGCCTGTTCGATTTCGTTTCGAAATTGCTCGACGAAAAGGTGTGAGGCAGGCGGCCCTTACCCAAAGGGTGAGGGCCTGCTAGCGTTCAGACGGCCTTTGCCAGTGCCACGAACTCCTCGACGCTTAGGGTCTCGGCGCGGCGCGTCGGGTCGATGCCGACGGTTTCCAGCAGCTTTTCACCGCCCATGCTTTTCAGGCTCTGGCGCAGCATCTTGCGGCGCTGGCCAAAGGCCGCCTCGGTGACGCGACCAAGTACCTTCACATCGGCGGCCAGCGGCACCATGCGTGGCTCCAGATGGACCACTGACGAGGTGACCTTCGGGGCCGGGGTAAAAGCCTGCGGCGGCACGTCGAAGGCGATGCGGGCATCGGTGCGCCAGCCTGCGAGAACGCCGAGCCGGCCAAAGGCCGAACTCGCCGGACGCGCAACGATGCGCTCGGCGACCTCGCGCTGGAACATCAAGGTCAGCGACTGGTAGAAGGGCGGCCAGGTCTCAACGGTAAGCCAGCGGACTAGAAGTTCCGTGCCGATGTTGTAGGGCAGGTTGGCGACGATCTTTGTCGGCTCGCCGTTTGCCAGGGCTGCAAAGTCGGTCTTTAGGGCATCGCCCGACACAACTTCCAATCGGCCGGGATAATGGTCAGAGATTTCGGYCAGTGCTGCCAGGCAACGCTCGTCGCGCTCGATGGCGATGACGCGCTTTGCGCCATGCATCAGAAGTGCACGGGTCAGCCCGCCCGGCCCGGGACCAACCTCGATGACGGTGACGCCGGTGAGATCGCCGGCAGCACGCGCGACCTTGCCGGTGAGGTTGAGGTCGAGCAGGAAATTCTGGCCGAGCGTCTTCTTGGCCTGGAGGCCGTGACGTTCGATGACATCGCGCAACGGCGGCAGGCCATCGATGCTGGTGACGGCTGAACTCATGATGATCTAGAGCCTGTTCCATTCCGATTGAATCGGAATGGGGCTCTATCCTTTTGTTGGAGCGTGATCTTTTCCGAAAACCGGTTCCCACTTTTCGGGATCATGCTCTTGCTTCCACGTCGGCGAGCTGGCGCGCCAGCTTCAGTGCAGCGATCAGGCTGTCGGGCCTTGCAATACCCTTGCCGGCAATGTCGAAAGCGGTGCCATGGTCGGGCGAGGTTCGGATGAAGGGCAAGCCGAGCGTGACGTTGACCGTCTCGTCGAAGGCCAGTGCCTTGGCCGGGATCAGCGCCTGGTCGTGATACATGCAGATGGCGGCGTCGTAGCCAGCGCGCGCGCGGGCATGGAACATGGTATCGGCGGGCAGGGGGCCGAATGCGTCGATGCCTTCCGCCTTGAGCGCTTCCACGGCGGGGCGGATGACACGCTCGTCCTCATGTCCCATGGCTCCGCCTTCGCCGGCATGGGGATTGAGCCCCGATACTGCGATGCGCGGCCTGGCAATGCCGAAGCGGATGCGCAGGTCGTGCGCGGTGATGCGAACGGTCTCGACGATGGCCGCGGTGGTCAGCGCCCTAGGCACTTCAGCCAGAGCAATGTGGATGGTCACAGGCACGGCGCGCAGGTCCGGTCCGGCCAACATCATGACCGGTGTTACTTCGGCGCCGGTCCTCTGGCTGGCCAGATAAGCGAGATATTCGGTGTGGCCGGGAAAGCGGAAGCCGGCGTCATAGAGTGGTTTCTTGGCGATCGGGCAGGTGACGACGGCTGCCGCACGGTCTTCGAAGGTGTCGACGACAGCGCGGTCGATCGCCTCGATGATGCCGGCTGCGTTGCGCTTGTCCGGCTGGCCGGGCGCGTCGATCAGAGACGTTGCGAGCGGCACGACCGGCAGGGCATTGGCAAAGAGGTGTGCAGCCCCGGCTGGATCGGTCTCGGCGATCGCAACCTCCATACCCATAGTGCGAGCACGTGCGACAACAAGCACCGGGTCCGCGAGAAGATAGAAGGCCGGCACCTTCGCTTCGTTGCGCAGACGCCACGCGGCGACTGCGATTTCTGGACCGATGCCGGAGGGATCGCCCGACGTCAACGCCAGCGGGGCGCCATGGGAACCCACGACCTAGCGGGTTACGATGCGAGCGTACTTCCGCAGCTCGGCAATGTACTTCTTGTTGAGCTCGTCGGCCTTTGCATTGTCGCCCTTGCCCTCGCCTTCCGCCTGGAAGACCATCTGGGCAACCTTGTCGTCGGAAACTTCGCGGGCGCTGCAAATGCCGATGAACTCGACACCGCGATCGGTTTCCCGAACCGGCGTCGCGCCACCTGCCTTGAGCTTCTTGATGTCTTCGGCCCACTCTGGCGGCAGTTGGGGAGCCAACACACGCCCAAGATCGCGCACAGTCACATCGAGCAGCCCCTTGGAGAACTCGCGTGTCTGTTCACAGCCATTGAAACGGCCGCGCATGGCATCGGCCTCACGCTTGCGCTTGGCGATCGAGCCGCGCTCGGAGGCGGGTACGACGAAAATCACCTGCTGCAGCATGTATTCAGTGGCGCTGGGCTTGGCACCGCCCTGCTGGAGCATGCGCCGCACGGCGTCCTGCTCGCTGGTGCCGCCCCCGCCTTGCTCGGCGCGGAAACGCGAGCTGAGCGCCTGGTTCCAGCCCATCTGGGCACGGATGTAATCCTTGAAGTGGTTGCTGGTCACGCCAGCCTGCGCCAGGATCTGGTCCATCTGAGCGGGCTTCAGCTTGTTGGAACCGGCAAAGCGCGCATAGGCATCCTCGACCTGCTTGTCGGAGATGCGGATGTTGAGACGCTTCATCTCGGCCAGACGCAGCGTCTGCTCGATCATTTCTTCACTGGCGTCGCCTTTGCGCTTCTGCAGCTTGAGAAAGGCGGCCCGACGCTGGATGTCGTAGCTGGTGATCGGCACATCATTGACGACGTACTTGATTTCGCTGGCCTGAGCCTGCGGCGCATAGGCGGTCATTGAAACCGACGTCGCCGCCACGAGCAGAGCAAAGCCTGCCGAAAAGAGGTACTTCCGCATGGAAAAAGTCCCGTTCAAACCCCAATCCGGGCTTCGCCCGGACGTTATTGCCCCGTAAATGGCCGCTTTATGCGGCAAAACGATGTCGGGCCGCCCCCAACGCCGTTGCTATGCCGATCCTAGAAGGCGTTTGTTGCCGTGCCGAAATCACCGATCGTGCGGAACGAGATGTTGAAGCCGACGGTGCGGGTGACATCGTCCGGATCGTTGTGATCGCGGCTTTCCGCATAGGTCATCATGTAGGTGAAGCACTCGTCGTCATACGCAAAGCCAAGGCCGCTTTGGACGAGCAGATCGTTCTGGATGTCGTACGTACCGGAGCCGAAGCCGCGCCAATTGTCGTTGAAACGAGCTGTGGCGCCGAGCGTGACTTCATGGCGGTCGGTGGCAAAACCGTAGAGCGGCTGCGCCTCGACGAAGGCATATCGTGCCGAAACAGCGAGTGGACGGGCGTCCAGGCCGACCTTGAACTCGGCGCGTCGCACGTCGAGTGATTGCTCGTCGAAGCGGCCGCTGACCGAAGCGGAAAAACCGTTCGGGCTGGCGATGCCGGCAAGAGCGACGTAATCTGACGTGTCGGTCTCCAGGCCTGAATAGGCGCCGGCGTTGACGAGATCAGGGGCGGCAAACGAGTTTTCGCCAGCAAGCTGATAGGACTGGCCGGCGAGCGCGTTGGTGGTCCAGCCATTGTTGAAGCTGCCGGAGTAGCGCAAGCCGAGATTGGCGCGCGTGCCGCCTTCCATGCGGTCGTAGCCCGAGAACTTGTCGCGCTCAAATAGAGACGTGGCGTCGAAGACGAAGCTCTGGGCATCCTCGTTGGGGATACCGAGTCCACCGACATGGCTCTCGCTCGGGCGAGCGAACAGCTGCGCCATAGGCTCAAGCACATGGGTCGAACTTGTCGACGAGAACAATACCGGCCAGCGCAATTCGAGGCCGAGCGTAGCCATGTAGCGGAACAGCGACGAGCGGACGTCGTCGGCGACGTTGATCTGCGGGTTTGCGGCCATCGTGTTGATGGCGTTGAGCGAGTCCGCGGACGCGTTGAGATAGCTGCCGTCGCCGCGGAAAGCGAGCAGAGGCGTGACCAGCAGGCCGCCATCGGTGGTGAGCGTGCGCTTCCACTCGGCTTCGGSGGTCAAGCGGCCGGACGAGCTTTCGAGACCGTGGATGGTCGGCCCGTTTGCGGCAGCCAACGC
>NZ_JBFUKO010000186.1:0-8743 GCF_056400805.1 Aminobacter sp. P4_H6_2 | reverse complement strand
GTCCTGACTGGTGCCGATGCGCCGGCACCTTATGGCGGTGCCGCCGTCCACGACAACAAGGTCTGGATCAGACCCGCCGCCTGATATCTGGCGAGACAATCAACTTGAGGGCACCATGAGCGGCGACCATGCGCACGGCGACATCGAAAACACCCCGGTCTCGCGGCTGTGGATGGCGTTCGGCCTGACCGCCACTTTCACTGTCGCGGAGGCCGTCGGCGGCTTCGTCACCGGCAGCTTGGCGCTGATCTCCGATGCCACGCACATGCTGACCGACTCCATGGCGCTGGCGATCGCGCTTGTGGCGATCAATGTCGGTCGCCGCCCGGCTGATCTTCTGCGCACCTACGGTTATGCCCGTTTCGAGATTTTGGCTGCGRCATTCAACGCGCTGCTGTTGCTCGCGGTTGCTTTCTACATCCTGTACGAGGCCTATGTCAGGCTATCTGTGCCACAGGAAATTCAGTCGATTGGCATGCTGGGCATCGCCGTCATCGGCCTGCTGGTCAATCTGACCTCGATGCGCCTGTTGGCCGGTCACAAGGACGGCAGCCTCAACGTGAAGGGCGCTTATCTCGAAGTCTGGGCCGACATGCTCGGCTCCCTCGGCGTCATTGTCGGTGCGGTGGTCATCTGGCTTACCGGCTGGCAATGGGTCGATTCGCTGCTGGCGGTCGGCATCGGCTTCATGGTCTTCCCGCGCACCTGGATACTGCTCAAGGAATGCATCAACATCCTGCTCGAAGGTGTTCCCCCTGGTATGGACCTCGCCGAGGTCGAAAACGCCATCGCAACGGTGCCAGGCGTGGCCTCGGTGCACGACCTGCATTTGTGGGCGATCACTCAAAGCAAGGCGTCGCTGACCGCGCATACGGTTCTCGATGAGGGCGCTGACGCCGAGATCGTGCGCCAGGCGATCGAAGCGCGTCTGCAGGAGAAATTCGACCTGCACCACACCACGCTGCAGATGGAACGCGAAAACTGCGCGCCCTTGGAGCGCATTCACTGACGCACCCTGCGTCACGCTGTCTTTTCAGCGGTTTGTCCTTTTATCTCTAACAACTCGTCCTATGTGTGCTCGGCCGATGATTCGTCGGCGCTGAACCAATTCGGAGACGGTCGATGGGCGAACAGGGCTTCAATAAGCACAAGGGGCGCGAAAAGGGCCATGGCGGCCAGCTCGGTGAGGTCATGAAGGCCATCAACGCCTGGCAAGGCGACAAGGCGGCTGACGGTCGCCGTGGTGCCGAGAAGTGGGGCTCCAGCGAACACGGAAGCCAAGCATTCGGCCGTGATGGTTCCGCGAAGGTCGAGCGCCGTTCGCGGATGCCGAAGTTCAGCATGGCGGTGGCATTGATCGTGCTTGTGTTGTGGTCGCTGTTTGCCTGGGTCGGCTACAGCCTCGTCGACAGCATTCTTGCCTGGACGTCAACCAATGTCGACGCGATCGTGCAAACCGGCAAGGATGCCGCGACGGCGACCGGCATCGGAACCGAGGTCGTCAGCGCGTTCGACAGCTCGCAGACCACCGGCTTTCTCGGCGGATTGGTTGGCCTGGTCGGTGTCGTCCTGCGTCCGCTGATCGTCGTCGTGTGGTTGTGTGGCGCTGTACTCATCCTCGCAGCGCCCTGGCTGGTGTCGCTGTTGCGTCGTAAGTTCCGATAGGTGGCTTCCGCTATCAGGAATGGTGATAGCGGAACTCCTGGGTCTTGCCGCCATAACCATAGGCAGCGGCCTTGACGTCGTGCACGTGGATGTAGCTCTCTTCATGAATGTCGCCGAGGATCTTCGCTAATCCATCGAAGACTGCCTGGATGTAGCGGTTCTTCTCATCCTTGGTGTTGGTTTCGTCGGTTACCTTGATCTCCAGCGCAAAGCTTGACTTGCCGTGCTGCTGAAGGGACCGGCCGGCGATGATCCAGTCGCGCGGATCGACATAGATGATGGCAATTGCCGTCACCTCAGGCTTCTTGCCGAGGATGTTGCTGGTGTGTTCGGCCAGCATCGCCGCTACGTCGCCGGTCAGCGTGTCGCTGCGCTGCGCGGCAATCTTGACGGTGAGAATAGGCATGCTCTTCTCCATTGGTTAGATATGCAACTATCGTGACTGGGTCATTCCAGCTTTGACGCGATTGCCTTGGCCTGCTCGACGAAACCGGCAAAGACCGTCTCGCCAAAGAGGGCTGTCAGGTGCGCGGTGGTCGCTCCGCTTGCTGCGTTCACCGCATCCTTGATGGACAGGGCCTCGGCGGTCGGAGTGATCGCGGATTCGCGTTTGTCGCGCGTGGACTTGTTGCGGACGATCAGGCCCTTGCCTTCCAGCCCGTCAAGGCCGCGCGTCGCAGTCGCTCGCGCGATCTTCAGTTCGTCGGCAAGCTCGCTTTGCAGCAGGCCCGGCCGCGCCAGAACGGCCCGCAACATGAACCCTTGTGGAGGAGTCAGGTCGAACGGGGCAAAGGCCGTCGACCAGATGCGCTCGAGCTGTCGCGCAAGGGCTGTGGTGTTGAAGTAGATGCAATGGTCGAACATAGGGTAGAAGATAACAGGAATAATTGTATATGCAACTATCTTGCTTCCGCCACTACGGGCAAAGCCATCCGGCTCAATCCAGGTCCTTTGGCCTGAAACAGTGGGTGAGGCGGGCCGCACCGGCGCGCAGTTCGCCCCAATCGCCGTCGAACTCGAAGCGGGCAAGCGCGGCACTTGGGAATTTTTCCTCAAGCAGATGAAGCGCCTCGCCATTCGAACCGGGGCCGACGAGCTGCAGGGCAAATGTCTCGAGCCCCGGATTATGGCCGATGATCAGCAATGTGGCGATGTCCCTGGACGTCGTCCTTGCGGCATTGAAAAGGTCATTGGCCGAAGCCCCGTAGAGGCTTTCCAGAAACACAACCTTGGGCCGAGGTTTCGGCCAGCTCGCTGATGCGACCTGCCAGGTTTCGCGGGTGCGCGCCGCTGGCGAAACAAGAGCGAGATCGGGAAGCCAGCCGCGTTGAGCGATCTCCGTGCCCATGCGCGGCGCGGCTTTCTGGCCGCGCGGCGACAATGGCCGGTCGAAGTCGGCAAGTTCGGGCGTGTCCCAGCTCGACTTGGCATGGCGCAGAAGCAGCAATTGCCTGGTCTTCGCCATGCCGGCCTCCCGGTCAGGGGGTGATGCGCGCCAGTTGCTCGAGATCGATCTCATCGCGCGCCGGGTTGGGCGCGGCAATTTCGTCTTGGCCGATCGTATCGTGGAAACCGGAATAGGCGGTGCGGCCGCCTTCCATCCGTACCTTACCCTCGGCAAACAGCTTGAGGGCGAGGGGATATAGCCGGTGCTCGGCCTTAAGCACGCGTGCGGAAAGCGTCGGCTCGTCGTCGTCGATCAGAACGGGCACTGCGGCCTGGGCGATGATCGGACCGTCATCCATGGCGGGCGTGACGAAATGCACGGTGCAGCCATGCACGCGAATTCCGGCGTTAAGCGCGCGGCTGTGGGTGTCGAGGCCCTTGAAGGACGGCAGCAGAGCTGGATGGATGTTGATCATCTTACCTTGCCACTTCTCGACGAAGCCGCTGGTCAACAGCCGCATGTAGCCGGCAAGGGCGACGATCTCGGCGCCGAAGGTGGCAAGGGCTGCGTCGATCGCGGCATCATGCGCGTCCTTGCTGGCATAGTCGCTGCGCGCCACCACCTTGGTGGCGATGCCGCGGCTGGCCGCGATGCCCAGGCCCGCAGCGTTGGCCTTGTCGGAGATGACGCCGACGATCTCGGCCGGGAAGGCCGGGTCGGCGGCGACATCGATCAGGGCCGCCATGTTCGAGCCACGGCCTGAGATCAGGATGACGGTGCGTTTGCGAGGCGTGCTCATAGCGACAGCGAACCGCGATAGATGACGCCGGTGTCGCGGCGCGGCACGATGCGGCCGATCGGCGTGACCGTCTCGCCAGCTTCCTGCAGTACGGCGGCGACCTGCGCTGCCTGACTGTCGGCAACCACTGCGATCATGCCGATGCCGCAGTTGAAGGTGCGCATCATTTCCTCGGGCGCAACACCACCGGTCGCGGCGAGCCAGGAGAAGACGCGCGGCACGTCGATGGCGGAAAGATCGAGCTCGGCGGAGAATTCCTTGGGCAGTACCCTTGGGATGTTTTCGGGGAAACCGCCGCCCGTGATGTGGGCCAGCGCCTTGATTCCGTGAGTTTCGCGGATCGCCTTGAGCAGCGACTTCACATAGATGCGCGTCGGCTCGAGCAGCGCTTCGGCGAGCGTCGGACCGTCGGCGAAGGGCGCGCGGTCGCTCCATTTGAGACCTGATGTTTCAACGACTCGGCGCACCAGCGAATAGCCGTTGGAATGCACGCCCGAAGACGCGAGGCCGAGCAGCACGTCGCCTTCAACAACATCGTCGGTGGGCAGAAGCTGGCCGCGYTCGGCGGCRCCGACSGCAAATCCGGMGAGGTCGTAATCGTTGCCRTGATACATGCCSGGCATTTCRGCGGTCTCRCCGCCGATGAGGGCGCAGCCGGCCTGGCGGCAGCCTTCGGCGATACCTSAGACRATSKCGGCSCCCTGGTYGGGGTCGAGCTTGCCGGTGGCGAAATAGTCGAGGAASARCAGCGGYTCGGCRCCCTGCACGACGATGTCGTTGACGCACATGGCCACGAGGTCGATGCCGATCGTGTCGTGCTTGCCGGCGTCGATGGCGATCTTGAGCTTGGTGCCGACGCCGTCATTGGCTGCGACCAGGATCGGATCGGTGAAGCCAGCGGCCTTGAGGTCGAACAATCCGCCGAAGCCGCCGATCTCGCCATCCGCGCCTGGCCGGCGCGTCGAGCGCACCAGCGGCTTGATCTTCTCGACCATCAGGTTTCCGGCGTCGATGTCGACGCCCGCCTGCGCATAGGTGAGACCGTTCTTGCCTTCGCTCATCGTCAAGTCCTGATGCCGTGCGCTTTTGGGCGCTATTCGCATGAACGGCCCTTCCCCGCAAGCGAGACAGGCCGGATGCAGCGTAATCAGCCTGCCAAAGCAGTGGACAGGGCCACATTCCGGCCCATCCCTTGCGGAGGTGCCAAGTCTCGCCCATGTATCGGGAAAAGACAAAGAGTATCGGCAAAAGACAAGGGGGGGACGCCGGTTGTGACTATTCCGAACATGATCACGATCATGCGCCTGGTGCTCGTGCCATGCGTGATCTACGCCATGTTGTCGGGGGGATGGGATTGGGCCTTCGCCGGTTTCGTCATCGCCGGCGTCTCGGATGGGATCGACGGTTTCATCGCTCGCCATTTCAACCAGCGTTCCGAACTCGGCGCCTATCTTGACCCGATGGCAGACAAGCTGCTGCTGGTCAGCGTCTTTGTCGTGCTCGGCATCATGGGGCATTTGCCGCTATGGCTCGTGATGCTGGCGGTTTCGCGTGACGCTTTGATCATCGGTGCGGTGCTGCTGTCGACGGTGATGGGCAATCCGGTTGTGGTGAAGCCGCTGATGGTGTCCAAGGTGAACACCGCCATGCAGATCATCCTGGCGGCGATCGTACTGGCCGAGCTAGCTTTCACGCTCGACTTGGGCCCGGTTCGCCCGGCGTCGATAATACTGTCCGGCCTCTTGACCGTCGCTTCCGCGGCAGCCTATCTCGTGGCTTGGCTGAGGCACATGAGCGGTAATGGCGAAGGCGAAACTCCCAACCGATAACGAGGCGGCCGAAGAAGCCGCTTCGGCGGCATTCCGCAAGCAGATACGCTTCTGGCTGATCACAGCCCTTCTGTTCGCCGCGTTTCTTTATTTGTTCAGCAACATCCTGCTGCCCTTCGTGGCGGGCATGGCGCTGGCCTATTTCCTCGACCCGGTCGCCGACCGGCTACAACGGCTCGGCCTGTCGCGAGTCATGGCGACGGTGGTGATCCTCATCTGCTTCATCGTGCTTTTGACTTTGGCGCTGGTAGTGCTGATCCCGGTGCTGGCCTCGCAGATGGCGGACTTCGCCGCCAAGGTGCCTGGTTATATCGAAAAGCTGCAGCAGCTGGTCACCAATTTCGACCCGCAATGGCTGGAGCAGCGCTTTGGCGTCGATGCGGCCGGCCTGCGCGAAGGGCTCAACTCGCTGCTGAGCACCGGCTTCGGCTTTCTGTCGACAGTGTTCCAGTCGATCTGGAGCTCGGGCGTGGCGCTGTTTTCCATCGCCAGCCTGTTCATCATCACGCCGGTCGTCGCCTTTTACATGCTGCTCGACTGGGACCGCATGGTGTCAGTCGTCGACAGCTGGGTGCCGCGCGACCATGTCGAGACGGTGCGCCAGCTTGCCACCGACATCAATGCGGCGACTGCGGGCTTCGTGCGCGGGCAAGGCACGCTCTGCCTTGTGCTCGGCGTGATGTATGCGATCGGCCTGACGCTGACCGGACTGAATTTCGGCGTGCTCATCGGCCTGTTTGCTGGCCTCATCAGCTTCATTCCTTATGTCGGCTCCATGGTCGGGCTGGTGTTGTCGGTCGGCGTGGCTTTCGTCCAGTTCTGGCCGGACTGGACGATGGTGGTGGCCGTGGCCGCCGTCTTCTTCGTCGGTCAGTTCATCGAGGGCAACATTTTGCAGCCGCGCCTGGTCGGCAAGAGCGTGGGTCTGCATCCAGTGTGGCTGATGTTTGCTCTGTTTGCCTTCGGTGCGCTGTTCGGCTTTGTCGGCCTGCTGGTGGCCGTGCCAGCTGCTGCGGCTGTCGCTGTTCTGGTCCGGTTTGCTATCTCACGCTATCTTGAGTCGCCGCTCTACTATGGCCATGCGGTGCGCCCGCCCGCCGATCCCCGCAATACGGGCGGCGCAAGTTCGGAAAAATGACCGTGACGCGCGAGCCTTTCAAACCGCGCCAATTGCCGCTCGACCTGGGCCATTCGCCAGGGCTTACGCGCGACGATCTGGTCGTGTCGCAGGCCAATCAGCAGGCAGCGGCCCTGATCGACCGCTGGCCGGAGTGGCCGGCGCCTGTGGTGCTGCTCGCAGGCCCGGCAGGATCGGGCAAGTCGCATCTCGCTGCGATCTGGCGCGACTATGCCGGCGCGATCGAGCTCAGCCCGTCCGACATTTCCGCCCATTTGGGCGATATCGGTACCGTACCGGTGCTGATCGACGATGCCGATCAGGGCAGGCTCGACCAGGAAGGCTTGTTTCACCTTATCAACACGGTGCGCGGGGCCGGCTCACATCTGCTGCTCACCGCGCGCAGCTTTCCTACCGCCTGGGGTGTGACGTTGCCTGATCTTGCCTCGCGGCTGAAGGCTGCGGCGACTGTCGAGATCGAGGAGCCCGACGACATTCTGCTTGCCGGCGTCATCACCAAACTCTTCGCCGACCGTCAGGTCGAGGTTGAGCCGCATGTGGTGCAGTTCCTGGTTCGCCGCATCGAACGCTCGCTGTCGACCGCCATCCACGTCGTCGATCGCCTCGACCGTGCCGCGCTCGAACAAAAGACCCGCATCACCCGAGCCCTTGCCGCCGAGACGATCGGTGCGCTCGACGCCGGGCAGGGCGAACTGGAACTCTGAGCTTCAGGCCAGTCGCGAATAAAGTGCCTTTGCTGCAAGCAGCACGCCAAGAATCGTTGCATTGGAGGCAAAGCCGACGACCACCGCGGTGGCGGTGCTGTGACCATCTGCCGACCCAAGGCTGAGCGGGATCAACACGGCAACGAAGAYGATGCCAAGCGCAATCGGAATCCAACGATTGAGCACCTGCGCGGTATTGGCCGCGGTGAGCACCAGCGCAATCAGCAGGCCGATGCGGAACGGATCGACAAGCTGCGCGAGATAGATATCGAGATATGGCACTGGCATTCCTCCCGAATTCAGATGTGCAGGTCACGCCCGAACTGTCCAGTAAGCCTATGGTCTAGCACTCAGCAGGACGCGCGTGGCAGCGTGACCCCGAGCAATAGCCGCACCAGTGACGACTGCTTGGAAACGCCCGATTTGGCGAAAATCGAGCGTAGATGTGATCGCACGGTTTCCCTGGCAATGCCGAAATCGACGCTGATGGCGTCGATCGATCGGCCGTCGGCGAGAGCGGATGCAATCCGCGCTTCGCTCGGCGTCAGGTCGAACAGCGCCTGAAGCACATTGGCCGATGGCGCGCCCGGTCCGGGCAAGGGCATGATGACGAGGATGCAATGAATGCGGCTGAACAGGTCATGTGCTGAACCGCGGACCGGTAACAGATGCACGACACTTGATGGCCTGCCGTTCTCTCCAGTGATCGGAAACGACTGCACGATACCGCCCCTGGCGCCGCCGGCGAGCGCCGACAGCGCGCTTTCAAGCAGGGCGTCGGCTTTCTTGTCGGTGATCTTGGCGCGGCCTGAACAATCCTGGACGGTGGCCGGTATCAGCGTGTCCATCAGCCCGTTGCAGGCCAGCAATTGCCCGCGCCCGCCTAAAACCGCGGCCGGCAGCCCGAGCGCCTCCAGTGCGTCGGCACCGGCACGGGCCTTTTCGAGACCGATTCGGGCGCTGACCATCGCGGCGCGTGCAAGATGCGGACGCATGCGGTCGAGTGCATCGACATAGTCCCGCTCGAAGGGACCCCGCTCTGTCTTCCGTTCGAGATTGAAAGACAGCACATCGCCGGTCGGGATCGGGATATGGGTGCCTGCTGCCCAGCCGATTCCCCGGGGATGAAGGAAATCGCGATAGATCGGTTCCGTTTCCAGCTCTTGCTCGGTGAAGGCATCGAGATCGGTGATGAAACCGGGATAGGCCAGGGCCTCCGCG
>NZ_JBFUKO010000185.1:0-8743 GCF_056400805.1 Aminobacter sp. P4_H6_2 | reverse complement strand
GCCCWGGCCGCCAGGCGTGTGGAAATGCGTGATCGTGCCGGGCGATGGCACGAACGTGCGCGGATCCTCGGCGTTGATGCGGCATTCGATGGCATGGCCATGGAAGCGGATGTCGTCCTGCGTGACCGACAGGCCGCCACCGGAGGCGACGCGGATCTGCTCGTGCACGAGATCGATGCCGGTGATCGCTTCGGTGATCGTGTGCTCCACCTGAAGGCGGGTGTTCATCTCGATGAAGTAGAACTCGCCGTTCTCGTAGAGGAACTCGATGGTGCCGGCGCCCGAATAGCCGAGATCGGCCACTGCCTTGGCGCAGATATTGCCGATGCGCGAGCGTTCTTCCGCGTTGAGGGCGGGTGAATTGGCTTCTTCCCAGACTTTCTGGTGGCGGCGCTGCAGCGAGCAGTCGCGTTCGCCGAGATGGACGCCCTTGCCAGCACCGTCGCCGAAGATCTGGACTTCGATATGCCGCGGCTTCTGCAGGTACTTCTCGATATAGACTGCGTCGTCGCCGAAGGCCGCACCGGCTTCGGTACGTGCCGTCTGCAGTGCCACTTCAAGATCAGCCTCGGTGAGCGCAACCTTCATGCCGCGGCCACCGCCGCCGGCGGACGCCTTGATGATGACCGGATAGCCGATCTCGGCGGCAACGCGCTTGGCTTCCTTCTCGTCGCTGACAGCGCCTTCCGAGCCCGGAACGACCGGGATGCCCAGGCGCTTTGCGGTGCGCTTGGCTTCGATCTTGTCGCCCATGATGCGGATATGGTCGCCCGAGGGACCAATGAAGGTGATGTTGTGGGCGGCCAGGATGTCGGCGAACTTGGCGTTCTCCGACAGGAAGCCGTAGCCGGGGTGGACAGCGTCCGCGCCGGTGATCTCGCAGGCCGCGACGATCTGGTGGATGTTGAGATAGCTGTCGCGTGACGGCGGCGGGCCAATGCAGACGCTTTCGTCCGCAAGGCGCACATGCATGGCGTCGGCGTCGGCGGTGGAGTGCACGGCAACCGTCTGGATGCCGAGCTCCTTGGCCGCGCGCAGCACTCTGAGGGCGATCTCGCCGCGATTGGCGATGAGGATTTTCTGAAACATGCGCGCAGCCTTCCGGCTCATTCGACGACGACGAGCGGCATGCCGTATTCGACAGGCTGCGCGTCTTCGATCAGGATCGCTGTAACCGTGCCTGAGCGCGGCGCGGGAATCTGGTTCATCGTCTTCATGGCTTCGATGATCAGCAGCGTCTGACCTTCCTTGACCACCGAGCCAACCTCGATGAACGGCTTGGCGTCGGGCGACGGCGCGAGGTAGACGGTGCCCACCATCGGCGAGGGCACGGCGTTCTTGGAGATGTCGACGACGGCAGGGGCGGCGACTGCTGCGACCGGCGTCGAATTCACTGCCGCGGGTGCTGCCATCATTGGTGCTGCGACCGCATGAACGGCCTGCGTCTGGCGCGAGACGCGCACCTTGAGGTCGCCCAATTCGACTTCGATCTCGGTCAGGTTGGTGTCGTTCAGGATTCCTGCGAGGTCGCGGACGAGCTGCTGGTCAACACCGTCGGTCTTCTTCGTCGCCATGTTCAAGCCTTTTCTCTTCCTGTTTCCGGTCAGAGCCGGGCGGCCAGCGCCTGAAGCGYCAGCGTATATCCGAGCGGCCCGAAGCCGCAGATCATGCCCACCGCCACCGGCGCCACCATCGATTTGTGGCGGAACGGCTCGCGGGCGTGGATGTTGGAAAGGTGCACCTCGGCGATCGGCAATGGCGAGACGGCACGAATGGCGTCCTGCAGCGCGATCGAGGTGTGGGTATAGGCGCCTGCATTCAAGATGATGCCGGCAGCTTTTTCGCCAGCCTCGTGAATCCAGTCGACCAGATCGCCCTCATGGTTCGATTGGCGGAAGTCGACCGCCAGCCCCAGCGAAGCGGCTGCCGCCTGGCAGTCGGCCTCGATGTCGGCCAAGGTCTTGCCGCCATAAATGCCGGGCTCGCGTTTGCCCAGCATATTAAGGTTCGGACCGTTGAGGACGAAAATCGTTTTCAATGTACAGACCCTTCCACCCGCCAGATCCTCTCTGGCGCGGCGGACCCTCTATAATCGGCATAAGCCGTCGCGAAAAGAGCGCAAGCGACTTCTTGCGCTGTCCACAACGGCTCGCGCTGAACAAACCCGTTCAGCAGGTGGAATCGGCCTGGCAGGCCTTTGCGGCGGCAATCTTCTCGGCGAGCACGTCTTGGCCGAGCGCACCGAAGATGACTTCGTTGCCCACGACATAGGACGGCGTACCGCTGATCTGCAGTTTGTTGGCAAGCTCGTAGGTGCGATTGAAGGCCTCGCCGATCGCCGGATCGTTCATCGCTTCGCGCAGTTTGGCTTCGTTTGCGCCCAGTTCGATGGCGATCTTGACGGCGTTGTCTTCGCCGGCGCGGCCTTCGCCGCCGAGCAGCTTGTCATGGAATTCGCCGTACTTCTCCGGCATCAGCTTGCGGAAGGCCATGGAAACGACATGGGCCTTCTGCGAATCCGGACCGAGGATCGGGAATTCCTTGAGCACGAAGCGCAAGTCCGGGTTGGCCTTGGTCAGGGCAGTCATGTCGGCCTGAGCGCGTTTGCAGTAGCCGCAATTGTAGTCGTAGAACTCGACGATGGTGGTCTTGCCGTTGGGATTGCCGGCGATCCCGTCGAAGGCCGAGTTGAAGATCTCGTCCTTGCTCTGCTTGATCACCTCGACATGGGCGACGCGCTGCTCTTCCTTCTGCTTGGCTTCGAGTGCACCTTGCATTTCGAGCAGCAGTTCGGGGTTGTCGAGCAGGTATTCGCGTACGATGGTTTCGACCTGCTTCTTGTCGAGGTTGCCTGCGGCAGCGACTGCAGCCGGCTGGGCAGTTTCGGCATGTGCCGTGCCGGGAGTGCCTGATATGTAGCCGGCAGCCAGCATGGCAAAGGCGACAGCGATGCCTGTTGTGCCGAGAAGAATTGCTTTTTTCATGGTCCTAGTCTCCAGCCCTCTTGGCTATGTCGCCTGCTGCCGTGCGAAGGTTCACTTCTTCTTGCCCGGCTGCTTGTAGTTGATGATGTCCTGAGCGCGCACCCAGCCAGGCGAACCGCGCTGGAGCTTCATCTGCGCGCGCATCGCAAAGATTGTGGCGTCTTGATAGGCGCCGCTGTAATAATGCCCGTCCGCAGTGGCCAGATCGGCATCCGCGACGTCGCCGAGCATGCCATAGGCCTGTGCCAGATAGCGGTAGCCGGCGGCGTTTTCGCGGTCGCGGTCGAGGCCCTTGCGAACCTCGGTCACAGCCTTCTTCAGCGCGTCGGGCGTGCCTATGGCGAGATATGCCTGGCCGAGCGCGATCGGCAGGATGCCCGAATTGGCCGGATCGAGCCGCACCGCGGCGGCATAGGCTTCTGCTGCCGCTGCCGGCTTGTTCGACTTCATCAAGATGTCGCCGCGCAATTCTTGGAAATAGGCGTTCTTGGGTTGCGACTTGATCAGCGCGTCGGTCTTGGAAAGTGCCGAGCGCAAATCGCCGAACAGATAGGTTGCCTGCGCATCGCCATAGCGGCTGGCAAGCCCACCCGGATCCTTGCGCAACAGGCGAGAGGCGGCGGCCTGGCCTTGTGTGTAGACGGCGATCTTCACCCGCGCCATGTCGTGGCGCAGCTGCAGGGCTTCCGGATCGGTCTTGTTGAAATAGGGGCTGGCATGCGCCAGCGTTTCGAGATTGGCGATGCGATCGCGCGGCATCGGGTGGCTGACCTGATAGGGGTCGATCCGTGCGCCAGATAGCGACAGCGCGGTCTGGAAGCGCTGGAACGTCTTCAGCATACCTTGCGCCGACTGGCCGGTGGCATTGAGATAGGTGATCGCCGAGCGGTCGGCGGTGGCTTCTTCCGAGCGCTGGTAGCCAAGCAGGCTGCGTCGGGCCATTTCGGAACCGCCTGCAATAACGCCAGCGCCCGCGGCGCCCATGCCTTTGGTGTCGGTCGCAGCACCTGCAACCATGGCACCCGCGCCAAGCAGGGCCGCAACGATCGCCATGGTCTGGGCGCGTGCCAGCTGGTCGCGCAACCGTTCCTGGTGCCCGCCGGCGATGTGGCCGGCTTCGTGCGCGAGAACGCCGATGACTTCGTTCGGCGTCTCCGATGTCATCAGAGTGCCGGTGTTGATGAAAATGCGCCGGCCGGCGACGAAAGCGTTGAAAGCCGGGTCGTTGACGAGCACGATGTTGATGTTCGAGTTGGCGAGACCCGCCGCCTTGAGGATCGGTCGCGCGTAATCGCGCACCAAGGCCTCGATTTCGGCATCGCGGACGATCGGCACGCCCTGCGCATGCGCCGTGCCCGTCGATCCGAGCGCAAGCCCGGCCGACAGCGCAAGCGCGGTGACCGCGCGCGTTGATCTTGCGATGAAACGCGAAAGGTTATTGAAGCTCTGCATAGCGGGAAACACTCGTAAACGAGCCGTCGGGCTGTGAAAAGACAGGCTGAGAAATCTCATCAACTTGTGATCCCCATATCAATCAGGCATTTGTGCGGCGCATTGCCTTATGTACGGCAAGGAAGAGTGAACGAACATGGCGGTAGCGATTTCACGGCGCGGCGAAGTTGAGCCGTTCCATGCGATGGACATTCTGGCTGAAGCCAACAGGCTCAAGGCTTTGGGAACGCCTGTCATTTCAATGGCGGTCGGTCAGCCGTCCGATCCTGCACCGCAACGGGTACGTGACGCGGCGGCTGCGGCACTCAAGGTCGGGCGCATCGGCTACACCGACTCGCTCGGGCTCACCGATCTGCGCAAGGCGATTTCGGCCCATTATGCCGAACATTACCGCATCGACGTGCCGGTTTCGCGAATCGCTGTCACCACGGGCTCGTCGGCGGCCTTCAATCTTGCATTCCTCGCCATGTTCGATGCTGGTGACCGGGTGGCGATCGCTGCGCCAGGCTATCCCGCCTACCGCAACATCATGGGCGCGCTCGGCCTCGACGTCGTCGAGATCGAACTCGATGGCTCGGCCTATCTTCATGCCGAGYACCTGCGTGAAGCGCATCGCCAAAAGCCGCTCAAGGGCGTGCTGTTTGCGAGCCCGGCCAATCCGACCGGTGCGGTGGTGCCTGCAGGCGATCTCAAGGCGCTGATTGATACGGCAAGGGAACTGGGAATCGCGGTGATTTCCGACGAAATCTACCACCGACTGGCTTATGGCGCGCCTGACGTTACGGCACTCGCCTATGATGACGATGTCACGGTCATCAATTCATTCTCCAAATATTACTGCATGACCGGCTGGCGCATTGGCTGGATGGTGCTGCCCGAGCGTCTGGTCAGGCCGGTCGAGCGCATCGCGCAATCGCTCTATATCTCGGCACCCGAGCTTTCGCAGGTCGCCGCCATCGCGGCGTTCAACGTCACCGACGAACTCGAGGCCATCAAGGCGCGCTACGCCTGGAACCGCGAACTTCTGGCCAAGCGTCTGCCTGAGCTGGGCTTCAGCTTTGCAGCCCCCATGGACGGTGCGTTCTACGCCTTCTGCGATGTGTCGCGCCTCACCAACGACAGCATGGAGTTCGCCAGCCGCATGCTGGCCGAAGCACATGTCGCGGCAACGCCCGGCAGGGACTTCGATACGCTCGCAGGCCACCGCTATATCAGGTTCTCATATGCCGGCAGCCATGACGACATGGTAGAGGCAATGGATCGCATCGAGCGCTGGCTGCGCTGACGGCTCAGGTGCAGCCGGCTTCGTCATATCGCTCTGAAGCAATGGCGAGGGCGTCGATGTCGCTCGCGCAAAGCAAAGGTTTCAGCGCCTCGAACTTGTCCGCCGGCCAATCATAGACCTTCAGCGCGAGCAGTTTGTCTGCCACGGCATCGGGGAAGCGGGTCTTGATCCGCGCGGCCGGATTGCCCGCAACGACCGTGTAGGGGGCAACGTCCTTCGTCACGATAGCTCCGGAGGCTATGATGGCGCCTTCGCCAATGGTGACGCCGGGCATGATCATGGCGCGCATGCCGATCCATGCGCCGTCGCCTATGACCGTGTCGCCCTTGCCGGCATAGGCGTCGACGATGAACTCGGGGAAGGGGTAGAGGCTGAACCAGTCAGTCCTGTGCGTGTGGTTGCCGCCGAGCAGGATCACTGCCTCCGCGCCGATGCAGACATAGTCGCCGATGTGCAACTGGTCGATCGGCCAGGCGGGTTCCCACGCCTTGAGGCTGTAGTCGTCGCCGTAGAGATAACGCACCACGCTTTGTTCGAACGAACCCGACCAGGCATCGCTGTAATAGCTATGCGTGCCGCGAATGTGGATGTTCGGGTTGCTGACGGTCTCGTGGAGATACTCCACCTTCGACCAGTGCTTGTTTGCTTGGGTTGGTTCATTCATCACGGACATTCCATTGGGTACGAATTATTCAGCCTTCGTGGCGACGACATGAAGCCAGGCGGTCGGCAGGCCGTCATAGCCGCCACCGGTTTCTTCCTGGATCTCCAGCGAGTTCCAGCGGTCGGCTCGATAGGCCTGCACTAGCCATTCGGGAGAGGGGTAGTTGTAGTACCTGCCGAAGCGATCCCGACCTTCCGCCTCGCCCGCCTTGAAACTGGCGTAGAACACCCCGCCCGGCTTGAGCGCGGCGTGCACATGACCAATGATTAACGCCAATTGCTCGCGTGGCACGTGCAGCAGGCAGGCGTTGGCCCATACGCCGGCGTAACTTTCCTTTTCGTCAATGTCTTCGAAGAGAAGCACCGTGACCGGCCGTCCGAGGCGTTTCGCGGCAACGGCGGCGATCTCGGGGGTGCCGTCAGTCGGTACAACGTCGAACCCGCTCGAAAGCATCGCTTCGCTGTCCTGTCCAGCGCCGCAGCCGAGTTCGAGCACGCGGCCATCTGCCGGCAGCCGCGCCATGAAGCTGCGGAGATGGCGCTCGCTCGCCGCTACGCCCCGTGTGGTATAGGCTTCCGCCTCGTTCGAGTAGAACTTGATCGTCTCGCTATCTTTGGCTTCGATCATGATCGCTGCTCTTTCCAAAATATGTGCAACGCCTTGATGTCGCCGGCGCAGAGCAGGGGCATGGCCTTGCCGATCTGTTCTATCGGCCAGTCCCACCAGGCAAGCTCGAGCAGCAGCGCTATGTCATCGTCGGAAAAGCGCTTGCGGATCGGCTTTGCCGGGCTGCCGCCGACGATTGTGTAGGGCTCGACATCCTTGGTCACCAGCGCGCGGCTGCCGATCATTGCGCCATGGCCAATGCGCACACCCGGCATGATCATAGCTTCAGCGCCAATCCACACGTCGTTGCCGATCACCGTGTCGCCCGCCGGCTGGTAGCCGTTGAGCGCCGGGGCGAAGGCCGGCTCTTCCTGCATGTAAAAGAATGGAAAGGTCGAGATCCATTCGTTCTGATGGCCCTGGTTGCCGGCCATCATGAAGACGGCACCGGTGCCTATGGAGCAAAAGCTGCCAACGATCAGCTTGTCGACGTCGTCCCGGTCCGGCATCAGGTAGCGGGCGCAGTCGTCGAACGAATGGCCATGATAATAGCCGGAGTAATAGCTGTAGCGCCCGACTTTGATGTTGGAGTTGGTCACCTGCTCGGACAGCAGTTTTCCGCGAAATGGGCTCTCGAAATAGTTGGTCATGATCTCAGGCTCGGTCGTTGTCCTTGCCCGCTATGACTGACGGGCATCGTTTGGTCGCATTCATTACCGTAGCAGTTGCGGAAAGTTCCAGTGCTGACCAGCCTGCTTCAGCTGCGAAAGTTAGCGGCAGCTGAAATCAAGCGCCCTTACTGGCCTTGCGCAACGCTAAGGTGGCATCCTATTTACAGGGCAAAGCCTCTGAACCGATTCTGCCCATCCGGCGCCGGAATCCCATCACGAAAAAGGGATAGTCGATGAAGAACCCCGTCGAAACATACATGAACCTCGTTCCGATGGTGGTCGAGCAGACCAACAGAGGCGAGCGTGCCTACGATATCTTCTCGCGCCTCCTCAAGGAGCGCATCATCTTCATCACCGGCCCGGTTGAAGATGGCATGGCAACGCTGGTCTGCGCCCAGCTTCTGTTCCTCGAAGCAGAGAACCCGAAAAAAGAGATCAATCTCTACATCAACTCGCCCGGCGGCGTGGTGACCTCGGGCATGGCGATCTACGACACCATGCAGTTCATCAAGCCGGCGGTTTCGACGTTGTGCATTGGCCAGGCCGCCTCGATGGGCTCGCTGCTGCTCTGCGCTGGCGAAAAGGATATGCGTTTTGCCACGCCGAATGCCCGCATCATGGTGCACCAGCCTTCGGGTGGCTTCCAGGGCCAGGCCTCGGATATCGAGCGCCACGCCCAGGACATCGTCAAGCTCAAGCGCCGTCTCAACGAGATCTATGTCAAGCACACCGGCAAGGACTACGAGCTCATTGAAAAGACGCTCGACCGCGACCATTTCATGACTGCGGACGAGGCGCGCGACTTTGGTTTGATCGATAAGGTCATCGCAAGCCGCGACCCGGTTGAGGGTGCTACCGCTTCGTGATTGGACGCTTCGACCTGCMGACAGGGGTCACATCTCGCTTTTTTGAGGTGCCCTGCGGCATTTCGGACACATTTTGCTGTTCCCACAGCGAAAGCGTCGGCCTACGTTAAGGCAGCGTTGAGCTTCGACGGCTTAGCGTTGTTCAAGGGTGGCGCGACTCGTTGCAGCGACTTGTGGAATGTGAGTTGTGCGGAGCTTGTTGCGGCGGCCAGGGA
>NZ_JBFUKO010000184.1:0-8754 GCF_056400805.1 Aminobacter sp. P4_H6_2 | reverse complement strand
GCCCAGTTCGAATCCTGGCAGATGGCAGCCGTCGTGTTTCTCGGCCTCAACCTGATCCAGTTCATCATCGGCAGCTATCTTGAGCCTTTGCTCACCGGTGCTTCGCTGGCGATCTCGCCATTCGCCGTCATTTTCGCGGTGTTCTTCGGCAGCTTCTTGTGGGGCATTTCAGGCGCGTTCCTCGGCGTGCCGGTGCTGATCGCCTTCATCGTCTACACAAGCCAGTCGCCCTCGACGCGCTGGCTGGCGACGCTTTTGTCGGGAAAGCCTTCGAACGAAACAGGGCCCCAGACTTCTTAAAAATCTGCCCGCGTCAGATCGCGACACTCGACGCCTTGGCCCGCATCCGGTTATGAACCTGGAGCGCATGGTCGCGGAAATTTTTGCATGGAAGGATGGCTGTCATGAAGGCACGCATCAAATGGGTTGAAGATCGCACCTTCGTGGGTGAGTCCGGCAGCGGGCACAAGATCGTGCTCGGAACCGCCAAGGAACCGGGCGGCCAGACGCCCGGYCCAAGCCCGATGGAGCTGATGCTGATCGGTGCTGGCGGCTGCTCGGCCTACGATGTCGTCCATATCCTGGAGAAGGGCCGCGAGGCGATCGAGGATTGCACTGTCGAGCTCGATGCCGACCGCGCCGAGACCGACCCCAAGGTCTTCACGCGCATCCACATGCATTTTGTGGTCAAGGGCCGCGGCCTCGCACCCGCCAAGGTCGAGCGCGCCGTCAATCTGTCGATCGAAAAATACTGCTCGGCCTCCGCCATACTCGCCATGTCGGCTAAGCTGACCCATGATTTCGAGGTCGTCGATACGGCATCGACGCCGGCTTGAGATCAACAAACCGATAGTTGGCTAGCCGACTTCAAGGCCTGCCCTAAATGCGGCAATATGCGTTGCCGCATGATTTCGGCTGACTGAATTTGGAGATGATGAGCCTCACCATGCGGGCAGCGTCTTGCTAGCAAGGAGCCTGTCATGAAACATCGGATCATGTGGGTAGCAATTGCGGCGGCCGGAATGCTCGGGCAGGCCCGGGCCGAGCCGCTCAAGTCCATGGAAGAGGTCAATGCAGCACTCCTGGCGTGCTGGAATGCGCCACCTGGCACGAGCGGGTCGTCGGTTACCTTGAGCTTCAGCTTCAAGCGTGACGGCTTCTTGATGGGCAGACCGAGGCCGACAGCGATCAGTGTCAAAGGCGATGCGAATGCGCGAAAGGCCTTTGTCGATGCGGCGGTAGCGGCAGCTCAACGCTGCACGCCATTGAGTTTTTCTYCCACCATCGACCAAGGCATTGCCGGAGGCGTCTTCACACTGCAGTTCGATTCGTCCAGCAATTGAAAGTGCGCTGCAAGGCACCGCAGTGCGCTGCAAGCATGCCGCCATGCCTGGGTACCAATTTTATAGGCTCGGCCGTTGTTCATGACGGCCGAGCGTGCATTGTGCGGACTTGTCGGTCAGTCGCCCGAAGGGGCGCCTCCCTAAGCCCCTGTCCGTTGTGGCGGCAGACGGCCTACGTCTCCAGCCAGACGCGCGAGGCGATGTAGCCGTTTGACATGTCGTTGCCGACGTCGTCGGCATAGCCCTTGAGAGCGGCGGTCGCGGCGTTGATGTTGTTGTTGAAGACCGGGATGATCGAGCCACCTTCGTCGCGCACCATCAATGCTGCAGCATGATACAGTTCCGCGCGCTTTGCCTCGTCTTCGACCACACGCGCTTCCTTGATGAGCTTGTCGAAGTCCGGCCGATTGAAATTGGTCTCGTTGGCTGGCGAACCCGACAGGTGCTCGGTGGCGTACATCAGGTCCTGGGTCAGACGGCTGCCGTAGTAGGACATGCAGAAGGGGGCCTTGCGCCAGATATTGTTCCAGTAGCCGTCAGCCGGCTCACGCTTGACCTCGATCTGGATGCCGGCCTTCTTGGCGTTTTCCTGGTAGAGGATCGCCGCATCCACTGCGCCGGGGAAAGTGCCATCAGACGTGCGCAGCACGACCGGCCCGTCATGGCCAGACTTCTTGAAATGGAAGTCGGCCTTGTCCGGATCATATGCCCGCTGCTCGATATCGGACGGGAAGTAAGGATAGGTGGCGTTGATCGGGAAGTCGTTGCCGACCGTGCCGAAGCCACCCAGCGTCGTCTGCAGCAGGGCCTCGCGGTCGATGGCATATTTCAACGCCAGACGCAGGTCGTTGTTGTCGAAGGGCGCGGTGTCGACGAGCATCGGCAGCGTGTAGTGGCCCCGGCTCGGTGCGTTGAGGATCTCGACGTTCTGCGCGCGCTTGAGCAGTGTCACTGTTTTTGGGCTGACGGCATTGATGAAGTGAACGCGCCCCGATGAGATCGCCGCGATGCGTGCAGTCGCGTCGTTCATGGCGATCATCTCGACGCTGTCGACGTAGCCACGGTCCTGCCAGTCATTCACGTTCTTCTCGAACACGGCGCGCACGCCCGGCTCGAAGCTGGTGAGCTTGTAAGCGCCGGTGCCGATGCCCTCGGCAGGATTGTCCATGCCGCCATTGGGCTGGATCATCAGCAGGTGGATGGTGAAGACCAGTGGCAGGTCGACATTGCTCTCCGAGAGCTTGACGTGGAGTTCCTCGCCCTTGGCCTCGACGGTTTCGATAGAGGCGATCATGCCCCGCGCACCGGAGCCGGACTCTTCCTTCATGTGACGGCGGATCGTCTGGGCGCAATCCTCCACGGTCAGCGCCTTGCCGTTGTGGAAAGTGATGTCATTGCGGATCTTGAACACCCAGTCCTTTGACTGGTGGCTGGATTCCCAGCTGGAGGCGATGCCCGGGAGAGCCTTGCCAGTGGCAGGATCGCTGGCGACCAGCGTATCGCCGATCGTGCGCGCAAGCAGGAAGGCGAAGGCGCCAATCACTTTTGCAGGGTCAAGCGTATCGGTCGTGGCAGCGCCATCGATACCCAGCTTGAGGGTGCCGCCTTTCTTCGGCGTTGCCGCCGCTTGCGCATGGGCCGTGCTGGCAAGTCCGGCGAGCAGCAGGCCGGCGCCGAGCGTGCCCTTCAGGAAGTCGCGACGGCTTGCCGCGAGGTCCATGCCGATCAAGTTCGATTTCTTCATTTCCATTCCCCCTGTATTGAAGATCTGTCAGGCAACCGGAGCCAGCGCGCGCCCGGCAAGGACGCGCTCCAGCCAGCCGATTTCCATTTCGGGCACCGAGCTCAAGAGCTTTTCGGTGTAGTCGTCATAAGGTGGAGCAAGGACGGACGCCTTGTCGCCCTGACGAACCAGGCGGCCGCGATGCATGACCGCGACGCGGTCGGCGATCGCCCGCACGATTGCGATGTCGTGGGTGATGAACAGGTAGGAAACGGAGGTCTCCTCCTGCAGCCGCATCAGCAGCTTCAGTATGCCTTCGGCCACTAGCGGATCGAGCGCGGAAGTCGGCTCGTCGCACAGGATCAATTCCGGTTCGGCCGCCAATGCCCGGGCGATGGCGACACGTTGTTTCTGCCCACCTGAGAGCTCGGCCGGATAGCGGTCGAGAAACTGTTGGCCCATCTCGATCTGGCCAAGCAGTTCGGTGACCCGCCTGGTCCGCTCCGCCCCCCGGAGGCCGAAATAGAGGGTGAGCGGCCGGCCAATGATATCGCCGACCCTCTGGCGCGGGTTCATCGCCGTATCGGCCATCTGGTAGATCATCTGGACGCGGCGCAGTTGGTCGAGCGTACGATCCTTGCGGGCGGGCGGCAGCCTCTCGCCCTTGAAAGTGACCATGCCCTGATTGGGCGGGAGCAGCCCCGTGACAACGCGCGCCAGGGTCGATTTTCCCGATCCGGACTCGCCGACCACCGCCAATGTCTGGCCTCTCGGCAGCGACAGCGACACGTCGTGCAGGACAGTCACGTTCGAGTAGCCGGCCGTCAGTCCTTCGATTTTCAGCAGGTTTTCCTCGGCAGCGCGGAAAGGCTCGCGCACTGCCTGTCGGATGCTCACCAAGGCCTTCGTATAGTCTTCGTGCGGCGTCTCGATGATCTGTCGGGTCGGTCCATATTCCACCGTCTTGCCGTGCCTGAGCACCATGATGTCGTCGGCAATCTGGGCGACGACAGCAAGGTCGTGCGTGATGTAGAGCGCAGCTGTTCCGGTCTCTGCTATCGCATGCTTGATTGCTGCCAGAACCTCGATCTGCGTGGTCACGTCGAGCGCCGTGGTCGGCTCGTCGAAGACGATGAGTTCGGGTTTGGCACAAAGCGCCATGGCGGTCATGGCACGCTGCAGCTGACCACCCGAGACCTGGTGCGGGTAGCGTTCGCCAAAGCGCTCCGGTTCTGGCAGGCCAAGCACCTTGAACAGATACTGGGCGCGCTTCTTCGCTTCCGCCGGCGTCATGAGGCCATGTCGCACGGTTGCCTCGATGACCTGCCGCCCGAGCTTGTGGGCGGGGTTGAAGGCCGCGGCAGCCGACTGCGCGACATAGGCCACGCGCGCGCCGCGTATGGTGCGCACGCCGCCCGGCGACAGAGCCGTCACGTCGACGCCATCGAGCAGGACCTGCCCGCCTGAAATGCGCACGCCACCGCGGCCATAGGCCAGTGTCGACAGGCCGATGGTCGATTTACCCGCACCCGACTCACCGATCAGGCCAAGGACCTTTCCTTTTCCAACATCGAAGGAGACGTCATCCACCARCACAAGGTCAGTGGTGGATCCATCAGCCTGATGCGCGCGCACCTCGATGCGCAGATTCCGGACCGAGAGCATCTCACTCATCGCCACGCGCTCCTTTGAGGCTCGCCGTGGCATTGATCATCCAGTCGACAACCAGATTGACCGAGATGACCAGGGCGGCGATCGCAGCGCCGGGAATGAGCGAGGCCGAAACTCCGAAAATGATGCCGTCCTTGTTGTCCTTGACCATGCCGCCCCAGTCGGCGGCCGGGGGCTGGATGCCGAGGCCCAGGAAGGACAGTGTCGACAGGAACAGGATGGAATAGGCAAAACGTAGCCCGAACTCGCCCAGCAGGGGCGCCAGGGTATTGGGCAGGATCTCGCGGAAGATGATCCACAGCTTGCCTTCGCCGCGCAGCCAGGCGGCTTCGACAAAATCCATCACGCTGACGTCGAGCGCGACCGCCCGGCCGATGCGATAGACGCGCGTCGAGTCGATCGCAGCCATGACCAGGATGAGGATCAGGGTGCCTTGCGGCAGTACCGCAAGCACGACAAGCGCGAGGATCAGCCCAGGAACGGACATCATCAGGTCGTTGAACCGCGACAAAAGCTGATCGACCACGCCACCGCTGACGACAGCGGTGAAACTGAGCAGCATGCCGATGGCGAATGACAGCGTGGTGGCGGCCAAGGCGACGAAGAGCGTGGCGCGTGCGCCATAGATTAGGCGCGACAGGAGATCGCGACCGAGGCTGTCGGTACCGAGGAGGAAGTCTCCCCCCATCGGGGCCCAGACTTCACCGACGATGGCACTTTGATCGTAGGGTGCGATCAGCGGCGCAAAGAGTGCGCAGGCCACAACGACCAGGATCCCCGCCGCACCCACGCGTGCGCTTGTAGGCATCGATTTCAATCTCATCGCGGATGCCTCAAGCGTGGGTTCGCCAGGATCGAAACGATGTCGGCCAACAGGTTGAGCACAATGTAGATGGCCGCGAATATCAGCCCGCAGGCCTGGACCACGGGCATGTCGCGAACGGTCACGGCATCCACCATGTATTGGCCGATGCCCGGGTAGACGAACACCACTTCGATGACGACGACGCCGACCACGAGCGCTGCAAGGTTCAGCGCGATCACCGTGACGATTGGCGCCACGGCATTAGGCGCGGCGTGTTCGGCAATGACGCGCAGCGCCGAAAGCCCCTTGAGTTCGGCGGTTTCCACATAGGGCGACGACATGACGTTGAGGATCGCCGAGCGCGTCATGCGCATCATGTGGGCCAGCACGGCGATGACGAGCGTCAGAACAGGCAAGGCAATGGCCGAAAGCCGCTCACCAAGGCTCATCCCGTCATAGACGGTCGC
Source organism: Aminobacter sp. P4_H6_2 (assembly GCF_056400805.1). Taxonomy (NCBI): domain Bacteria; kingdom Pseudomonadati; phylum Pseudomonadota; class Alphaproteobacteria; order Hyphomicrobiales; family Phyllobacteriaceae; genus Aminobacter; species Aminobacter sp. P4_H6_2. The sequence continues at coordinate 2,745 of NZ_JBFUKO010000184.1, read as the reverse complement.
CGGAAAGGCCGCGACCCCGAGCTTGACGGTAAAGAACTGGATGAGCAGGTAGCCGATGAAAAACTCGGGCAACGACACCGCGGCGAGTGACAGGATGCTGATGGCCTTGTCGGGAAAGCGGTTGCGGTAGCGCACCGCGATCATGCCAAGGCCGAGTGCCAATGGGACCGCGATTACTGCTGAAGCAACGGCAAGCAGCATCGAATTGCCCAACCGTTTCCAGAGCTGCTCGGCGACCGAGTTGTGGTTGGACCACGACGTTCCGAAATCGCCCTGGACGATACCCCCCAGCCATTCGCCGTAGCGCTGGATCATCGGGCGGTCGAGGCCCAATTCCTTGCGCACATGCTCGACTGATTCCGGGGTCGCGTCGCGCCCGAGATAGGTCGCGGCGAAATCGCCCGGCAGCATCTCGACCCCGCCATAGACCAGCATCGAGGCTGCCAGCAGCAACCCGAAGCCAAGCAGGACGCGGCGCAGGATCAGCCTTGCGAGAAGGTTGTTCKAGCGCCCGGCGGAGGCCGCAATCTGGTTGCCCGGCGCGCTCATCCGCGCCGTGCTCCCGGCCCTTCACCGTAGACGGGCATGTTCAAGGCAACCGGATGACGGCTTTGCGCTTCACGCACGCTGCGCATCCGCAAAATGCCCATCACGCTTGCGCGACCATTTCGGCATGGCTGCTTCGACCTCCGCTTCGGTCGCGAAGGTGTCCTTCTCAAACCGCTCGAGACGAAAGCGGGTTGGATCGACGAAGGGCGACTGGCCGAGGATCAATTCTGCCGACAGGCGGCCAAGGCCCGGGCCATGGCTCACACCGCTTTCATTGTCGCCGCCCACCGCCACGATGTTGGTCGTGCCGGGGACGCGGCCGACCAGCAGACCACGGTCGGGCGTGTAGCATGGCACGCCCTGCGCCCAGCTCGCGATCTTCGATCCGCGCAGCGGCGGGAACACTTCTTGCAGACGCGCGAGATCTCCATCGGCCATTGCCTGCATCAGGTCAGCCTTGTGCGGTTGTCCGGGCGCAATCCATGCGTCGCTGAGCTTGTGATAAGGGTGGTAGTGCCCGCCCGTTCCCCACATGATGGCGCCAAAGGTTTCGCGCAGCCACAGCCCCAGTTCGCGGCATTGGACAGTCGGGATGGTCGACGGCAAACCACGGCTATCTGTCACGATGCGGGTTGCAAGCACACGGAGCAGTGGCAGCTTCCAGCCAAGTGTCTCAAGCAGCTCGTTGTTCCATGCGCCCGCAGCGATCACCACGCCATCGGCTTGCAACGTGCCCTTGTCGGTCTCGATCGTCACGCCGTTGCCGGCTTCTTCAATGCCAGTGACCTTCGTGTGGTCCCGGAATGTACCGCCCAACCTGGCAATTTCTCCGGCCAGTGCACGCAGGCCCAGGGTCGTGTCGAACTGGATGCCATGAGGGTTGTACGCACCCGAGTGGACCTTGGACGGGTCGATCAGGCCCTGCATCTTCTCGCCAATCTCGGCGGCGTTGAGATCCTGCATTTCGGCCGGCGCATAAGGCGACTCCAGTACAGGACGCACGAAGTCTTCGCGGCCTTCTTCCGTCAGCGCCATGATGAGCGTGCCGTTCGGGCGATAGCCGATTTCCTGGCCGAGTTCGCTCAACGCCTTGTAGAAGTCGAGCCCGTATTGCTGAAGCTTGAACCCTTCCTCGCCGAGCGGGATCATGCCGGCGGACCAGTGCGACACGAAGCCCGCGCCTGCGCCGCTGGTTGCTTTGGCAAGTTCGCCGGCCTCGACGACGGTGACGTCAGCGCCTGCCTTCAGCAGGTGATAGGCGGTGCAGCAGCCGATGATGCCGCCACCGACGACGACGATCCGTTCGCGTTTTGCATTCATGGTCATGATGTTCTCCCCTCGTGCCGCGCGCTCAGACGGCCGGATGCACGTATTTGCCGAGCCACCACAGGATGCGGGCAGCACTGTCGAGATATTCCGGGTAGCTGCGCATGCTGTGCCCGGCGTTGGGATAAATGACGAGCTCGGCATGCGAGCCGGACCTGAGGGCCGCGAAATAGCATTCCTCCGCCTGGCCTGCCGGCGTGCTGCGATCGATGCCGCCTGCCATCACCAGCGTCGGCACCTTCTTCTTGTGCTTGAAGAAGGCCGGGCTGCGTTCGAAATAGGCTCCCGCTTCCGCCCAGGGCGAAGCGTCGAGCATGATCTCGTCGAACTCGGGGATCTGAGTGGTGCGATGCTGGCTATACCAGTTGCCGACGGGCGACAGGGGGATGGCCGCAGCGAAGCGTTCGCTCTGCGACGGCAGCCAGGCAGACATGAATCCGCCATAGCTCGATCCTGTCACGGCGACCTTCGCGTCATCAGCCCAGCCCTTGGCAACCAGTGCATCTACGCCGCTGATGATATCCAGGACGTCGGCGCCGCCCATGTCGCCTTTGACCGCGCGGGCGAAGGCGTCACCCCTGCCGGTGCTGCCGCGAGGATTGGGCAAGAAGATCGTCCAACCCTGGCTAGCCAGCATCGGCGCCGCACGCGTCCGCGCCATCCAGTGGTTGCCATGAGCGGAAATCGGCCCACCGTGAACATCCACCAGAAGCGGTGTCGCCCCGTTGATATCGCGGGGGCGTATCACCCAGCCCTGCATCTCCAGCCCATCGGGTGCTGTCCAACTGAATGGCTCGACGATGCCGCAAGACGACATTGCCTGCTCTGCGCCAGGCGCGGCCAGCGTTGCTACCTCGCGTAAACCGCCGG
>NZ_JBFUKO010000183.1:0-8766 GCF_056400805.1 Aminobacter sp. P4_H6_2 | reverse complement strand
GCGGTGCGGCGCATCATCGGCAGTGGGCGGCAAGGGGCATGGAAATGCCGGTGGCGGTGGTGATCGGCGCTGACCCGGCCACGATGCTGGGAGCAGTCATGCCGGCACCCGAGGGTGTTTCGGAACTGGCGCTGTCAGGGCTGATCAACAACCGTCGGGTAGGTCTTGTACCGTGCAAAAGCATTGCCCTTCATGTGCCATCAAGTGCCGAAATCGTGCTCGAAGGCATGGTTTCGCCGACAGAGACCGCGCTGGAAGGACCGTTCGGAGACCACACCGGCTACTACAACGCGCCGGAGCATTACCCGGTCTTTCGTCTCAAGCGGATCCGCGTCCGCGCGAATGCCAACTACCTGACAACCTTCACCGGACGCGCGCCTGATGAACCTTCCGTTCTCGGCGAAGCGCTGTTGGAGGTCTTCAAGCCTTTGCTGCGCCAGCAGATTCCCGAGATTGTCGATGTCTGGCTTCCACCAGAGGCCTGCTCGTATCGTATCGCCGTGGTTTCCATCGCCAAGAAATATCCCGGCCAGGCGCGGCGTGTGATGATGGGGTTCTGGTCGCTGCTGCCACAGTTTTCCATGACCAAGCTGGTCGTCGTGGTCGACGACGATATCGACATCCGATCGTGGCCGGATGTCATGTGGGCGATCGCCACGCGGATGGATCCCTCACGCGACCTGATGCTGGTCGATCGTACGCCCATCGACCAACTCGACTTTGCCTCTCCTCTGGAGGGGCTTGGCGGCAAGCTGGGTCTGGATGCCACACGCAAGATCAGTGCGGAAACGCATCGTGCGTGGGGCAAGCAACTCAGCATGTCGGCAGAGGTCGAACGGCAGGTGTCCGCGCGATGGCGGGAATTGTTTCCACAATGAGCGGAACTGGACAAAAGATGAGCAAGCGACTGATCGTCGGCGTCACGGGAGCTTCGGGCTCCATTCTCGCGCTGGAAACCCTGCGCCAACTCGCCGGAGCAGGCGTTGACACCCATCTTGTGGTTTCCTCGGGCGCGCGGGCCAGCATCGCGCATGAACTTGGCGAGTATGGGCTTGACCGTCTTGCCGCCTCCGCCAGCCAAGTCCATTCTGCCAGCGATCTTGCCGCACCTATTGCCAGCGGATCGTTCAGGGCGGACGGCATGATCGTCGTTCCGTGCTCGATGCGCACGCTGGCCGCTATGGCGCATGGGCTCGGCGACAATCTCTTGACCCGTGCCGCTGACGTCACGCTCAAGGAAAAGCGCCGCCTGGTTGTCGCGCCGCGCGAAGCGCCGCTGCATGAAGGCCATCTCGAGGCGATGCTCAGGCTGGCGCGGATGGGGGCCGTCATCGCGCCGCCAGTGCCGCCTTTCTACACCAGGCCATCGTCCATCGAGCAGATGGTGCGCGAGATCGCGGCGCGCCTTGTCAATTGGGCCGGCATCGATCCCGGCAGTGAGCTCACGCGATGGGGCGAGGAGGGTTCATCGCCGCGTTCTAGGGCTTAGTCGGGGTCGACGTTGGACACGACGACAGATGCCGCATCGAAAGAGCTCCGTTGTTTGCGGCAGCAGCGATGTCGTCAAAAAGCAACGCGATCTCCGTATAGGCGCTTTGGTCCTGCTCCGTCGCAACCAGTTCGTCGAGATCCCGCAGAAAATAGAGAACAGCTTCGATCCGCTCGCGCTGCCGACGCGCATTGGCAAGCTGCTCGCGCGCGGCCCGCCGAATTTCCAATGCTTCGAACCTGGCCAGCGCCTGATCTAGCCGGTCGTGGCATTCGCAATCCAGTTCTACACCCTTCAACACGTTCGCCAGGCGCCGGGCCACTGTGGTTCCCTGACGCGGTTCGACGTGTTTGCTACCACCTGACTGAGAGGTGCTATTCATGGCCAGATTTATCCCTTTGCAGCGGTGTGTACTTGCGTCGGTGGCAACCCAAACATCCCCACACCACCATCCTGTCAGAGCGCCGACCGGCTATCCCGACAGTGATCGCCGCAGCTACGAATGGCCGGCGGCCGCATGGGAAAGCCGGGGATCATCATAGCGGCTTCATCAGACGCTTGTTTGTGCTGGAGCAAAATTCGACGTCGTGGGGTCGCCGAGACCGGGCCGATGAAGACATCCGGTCGTGGGTCGCGTCATGAAAGCGGCGGTCGAGACGCAATCACCCTTTCGACCATTTTTCCTGCTCGCCGCCCTGGATGCAATCCTCGGGGCAGCGATCTGGACGTTGCCAATGTCTGCAATGCAATTCCTTTCTGCGATTGGAATGCCCGCCAATGAATGGCATCGTAATGTGCTACTGTTCGGTACGGTTCCGGCTATCCTCGCCGGTTTCCTGCTTACGGCGCTCCCGCGCTGGACGCGGCGGCCACCCGCATCGAGGCGCGTCGTCCAGTCATTGGTAGCGCTGTGGCTGGTAGGTCGCGTCACGTTTCTGTTCGTCCGACCTGGCGCTGGGCTAGCTCTGTTTGCCCTGTTCGTTCTTTGGCTCGCGGTTTTGGTGGCGAGGCCGGTGATTGCCGCTCGTGACAGGCGCAACCTCAAGATCGTGCTTTTCTTGTTCATCTACTGCGCCAGCATCGCGCTCACGGCCATGTCTTGTGAACTGGTGCTCGCTCTGCGGATGGCCCTGGCTTCGGTCGTCTGCTTTGTCGCGATCATCGGGGGCAGGGGGATTCCGGCCTTGACCGAAGCCTATATCGAAAAAGGTGGCGGCCGGATCGTCATCGGTTCGCCGGCCGCCGTGGAGCGGCTGGCCGCTACTGCCACGGCGTGCGCCCTGGTCGGATGGATTGCTATGCCGCATGCGCAGCTAACCGGCGTCGCCTGCGCTGTAGCGGCCTGCGCACATACGGTGCGCCTGGCGCAATGGCGTGCTTGGCGAACCGTCGCATCACCAGCAGTTCTGGCACTTCACGTCGGATATGCCTGGACCATAGTCGGCTTTGCCCTTCTGGCGGCCCATGTTCTGGCCCCGCAGAGCATCGGGCGGGCGGCCGCCATCCATGCCTGGATGATCGGTGCGGTCGCCACCATGGGGCTCGCCATCATGGCGAGCATGATCCGCAAGCACGCCGGTCGCGCCTTTGCGCCTTCAGCGCCGGCAACGGCAGCGTTTGTCTTGATCTTCTTGTCGGCTCTGTCGCGCCTATTGGTCGAGCTGCTTCCGAGCGCAGGTGCGTTTTTTACAACGCTCGCAGCCATTTCATGGATTGGGGCCTTTGCTCTGTTTTTCGCCGCCTTCCGCCGGATGCTCGTGTTTCGCGATTTGTAACTCTCGCAGCGGCGCGCAGATTCCGACGTTAGGTGGCGGGGCGTTTTGCGTTTCAGGAACGATCTTCGGGCGAGTTCGTTTTCTGACAGCCGCGAGGCCCCCCGGCGAGCCGATGCGGGCCTTTTGCGAGTTGGCGGCAATCGCTGCCGAAGCATGGCGCGGATACCATTGTCTCCGCCAATCGTGAATTGGATCCATGTCCAAAAAGGCAGGCGCTGGCAAAAGTGCGGATAAGTCCCGCCCGTACGTGCAGCGAACGCGATGGTTCAGGGCCTTGGGTCCAGGTCTGATCACCGGTGGGCATGGGCTTTTCCAACATCRTTGCCTTGGCGATCTTTGCGCTTGGCATCGTTGGTACCGGGCTTTTGGCAGTGCCGGTCCTCGCTGGGTCGGCGGCATATGCCGTTGGGGAGACCCTGCGGTGGCCGACCGGGCTCGATCGGAAGCCAAAAGACGCCAAGGCCTTTTATGCGACGATTGCTGTTGCGACACTGATCGGCGTGGGGCTGAATTTCACCCCGATCAATCCGATCAGAGCTTTGTATTGGAGTGCTGTCATCAACGGCGTTGTCGCGGTTCCGATCATGGCCATGATGATGCTGATGTCAGTGCAGCCTCGTATCATGGGCAAGCAAACCATCGGTGGCACGCTTCGGGTATTCGGCTGGCTTTCGACGGCGGTGATGCTGGTCACGGCTGTCGCGATGATCGTGACGAGTTTTTTTGTAGCAGCATCACCTGCCTTGCCTCGACAATCCCGAAAAACTTCGCCGACGCCGGAACGATGCACTCCGCGCGGCATTGTTGTTGTCTACCCCCCACATCAGGAGAAGTTCTATGGCTCATGAAAAGCTCGACGACCTGTTCCACGACACGCTGATGGACATCTATTTTGCCGAGCGCAAGCTACTGCAGGCGTTGCCGAAGATGGCGAAAGGCGCCCAATCCCCGGAACTCAAGGCCGCCTTCGAAAAGCACCATCGTGAAACCGAAGGACAGATTGCGCGCCTGGAGCGGGTGTTCGAGATCATTGGCAAGAAGGCCCAGGGGAAGACCTGCGAGGCGATCCAGGGGATACTTGCCGAAGGCGAGGAAATCCTCAGCGAGTTCAAGGGCAAGCCGGCATTGGATGCTGGTCTTGTGTCTTCTGCCCAGGCTGTGGAGCATTACGAGATTGCGCGCTATGGCACATTGAAACAGTGGGCCAAGGAACTCGGCCTAAAGGATGCGGTCCAACTCCTGGACCAGACACTCACGGAAGAGTCCAAGACCGATGAAGCGTTGACGCGCTTGGCAGAGGGTGGCGTGAATCACAAGGCAATGGCCGCCTGAGGAATTTGCGGAAAAGGCCCGCCGATCTTCCATCTGAAATTCGACGGGCCTCCGTCTAATTCATTGCAAGCGTCCCGGGACCAATAGCAGTGCTTCCGATCCGTACCGCGCGCTGCTGCCCAAAAGACCCATCAGAAGCGACATGCTGCAACCAGCGACATGGTCGGCCCAGCCTTGCGGGCGGAGTCGGAAACTTGTTTGGTCTTGGACTCGGCCGGTGCAGGCGGGTCGACGATCGTCAGCTGACCTTCAGGTAGCGCGCCGCAAGCTCTCAGGTTGGTGATTCCTGGTTGCCGTCGGTCTAGGTGCGATTCGTTCAAGCTGCGCGCCATTGAGGTAACCCCAATCGGCGGCGATGATCCGCCTGTCGCCTGCCGCTCTGGCCATGCAGGTCGAGGCGTAGCGAATTCTCGTTATGCAGGTATGCTGTAGATTGCCCCTTGAAGGGTCAATTCTCTAATTCGCATGCTTTGGAAAAGGTGGCTCCCCGGGCCGGATTCATATTGATGACATTGGCGACGATGGCGTCAACCAATCATGACATAAGGCACTGAAATTAAAGGAATTGCTTGTCACTTGTAACATTACTGTCTACCAATAGCGCGTACCCTAATAGCGGGGAAAAAGCGGGGAAAGACAGGATGGGGAGCCATACTCGAAACGTTCTCACAGTAAAGGCTATCGCGGCTAGCAAGGCAACCAAGCTGCGTGATGGCGGAGGATTGTGGCTCGTTACCAAGGGCAAGGGCAGATACTGGATTTTGGATTACCGGTTCGACAAGAAGCGCCGGGAGCTAGGTTTAGGACCGCTTCATTCTGTCGGCCTGGCGGAGGCTCGCCAGAAAGCCGAGGCCGCCCTCGATCTGGTGCGCAAGGGTATCGACCCGATCGAACACCGTCACGGCGTGGAGGCCATCGAAGCGGCAATAGCGAAGTCGGCAGAAAAGACGTTCGGCCAGTACGCCGATGGATACGTTGATGACGCGGTGAAAGCTGGCCGCTGGCGTGGCGGAAAGACCGAGGCGAGGTGGCGTAATATGCTCACGAATCATGCTTCGGRCATCCGCGATAAGGCGCTGGCTGACATCGGAGTGACTGAGGTGCTGTTGGTGCTGCGTCCGCTATGGGGGGTTAAACAGGAAACAGCGGAGAAGTTGCGCGAGTGTATCGAGCGCGTTCTTGATTCCGCGAAGGTCGAGGGTCTGCGGACAGGGGGGAACCCTGCCGCTTGGAAAGGTAACTTGGAACACGTGCTTCACAAGCCGGATGCCCTGACGACCAAGAGCAACCATGCGGCGATGCCTTGGCGGGCAGTGCCGGCGCTCGTGAAGGTTCTGGCTGGCTTGGATACCGTCGGCGCCAAAGCGTTGGAATTTACCATCCTTACCGCCGCTAGGTCCGGCGAGACGCGCGGGGCAGTCTGGGGCGAGTTCGATCTGGATGGCAGGCTGTGGACTATCCCGGCCGAGCGCATGAAGGGCGGGAAGACGCATCGTGTGCCGCTCTCCGATTGCACCGTTGCCATTTTGAGGGAGATGAAGGCGAAGAGCATCAATGACTACGTATTTCCAGGCGCCAGGGATAAGCGGCCCATTTCTGAAAACACGATGGCGAAGGTGCTTGCTGACAATGGCGGCGATGGCTTCACCGTTCATGGCATGCGCTCGGCTTTCCGGGACTGGGTTACAGAGGCGACAGGCCACGACGGGGATCTTGCGGAGATGGCGCTTGCACATGCAGTCGGGGACGCCGTGGCGCGAGCCTATGCCCGATCTGATGCACTTACCAAGCGCCGGTTGCTCATGGCGGATTGGGCCGAATACTGCGGTGGTAAAAAATAATCATAAGGCAACCTTGACCATATCGCCCGAGGCGCCTTTTATGTACCAGGTGCGCGAATGCACTTTCGGGCCTAAGGCCAAAGCAGCGGGTTACCCCGCCGGGTAGTTGCCCCGAGACGGCAACGGCGCTTGAGCGTCAGTCAACCCCAGCGCCCAGCTTACATGCCGGAATCCCCACTCGACAATCAACCATTTTGAATTGCGCCCGGATTCCGTCTGGCGCCGAGGAGAACACATGATTCCTAGTAACGACAACCAGCCGCGGCTGGTTTCGCTCAACGATGCCTGCCGTATGACTAGTATGTCGCGCTCGATGCTCAACAAATACCGCGCCGAAGGACGTTGCCCTATTGCGGTTCCGCTTGGCGATCGCCGTGTGGCCTTCGTGCGAGGAGAGGTTGTCGCATGGATCGACGAGCGCATCGCCGCGAGGGCAGCATGAGCATCGCCATCGCAACAACAATCAAAGCAGCTTTCGCCGCCTAGCGTCTTGAAGGTTCAGCAGGTCGACCAAGTCGTCGGCCTGCTCCATTTCCAACCCTATTTGCGTCACCTGGTCCACTTCGGCCGGTTGGCCAGTGAAAATATCGAACACGGTCCAGGTGCCTTTGAACGGGCCGCCGTACTCTTTCCGCAGATCGTATCTGTTTCCAGACATGCGCACCTCCCAAGGAGTAGCAATGACAGACACTAGCACGAATTCCGCCTTCGCCATCGACCTCGTAACCGCCCCCCCGACCGCCGCCCACGGCAACGCCCCCCCTCGACCTCGCGCTTTCCTACGTCGCTCGTGACTGGCCAGTCTTCCCGACGCGCGCCAAAGAGGAGATGGACGACCACACCGGCGAGATTTACGCGCCCAAGACACCGTTGGTAAGCAACGGCCTAAAGGGTGCTTCCAAGAACGAGCGCATCGTCAAGGAATGGTGGCGCCGGACGCCGGACGCAATGATTGGCGTGCCGACGGGCAAGGCCATCAACGCATGGGTGCTCGACCTTGACCGAAAGCCAGGCATCGGTGACGGCCACGACTGGCTTGCCGACATGGAGGCTGCCAACGAGCCATTGCCTCCAACTGCCCGTGCCAAGACCATGGGCGGCGGCACGCATATCTTCTTCAAGCATGTCGACGGCATCCGCAATCGCGGTGGGCTGGGCGTCGCTGTCGATGTTCGCGGCGACGGCGGCTACGTCGTTGCACCGGGGAGCGTTGCGGCTGACGGGCGGTCGTACGAATGGATTGACTGGGAAGGCGAAGGGCATCCGCCTATCGCTGACGCACCGCAATGGCTGCTCGACCTCGTGTTGCCGCCCGTGCACACGGCCACGCGCCACGATTGCACCTATCAGCCGGGCGGCAACGACATCTATGTCGAGCGGGCACTTGAGGCTGAATTGCGTGCTCTGGCCACGACCGGACCAGGCGGGCGCGGCTACCAGTTAAACGCAAGCGCGTTCAGCGTCGGGCAGTTGGTGGCAGCCGGCGCTGTTTCTCGTTCGCAGGCAGAGTCTGGGCTATATCAGGCGGCGGTTTCGTGCGGCATCGCGGCCAAGGACGGCGAGCGCGAGACGTGGGCGAAGATCCGGCGCGGGCTTGCCGCCGGTGAGCGGCAGCCGCGCGAAATCCCCCAACCGGCCTACAGCAACGACAACACGCGGTTGGTCGACATCAGCCGCATGATCACCAACGGCTTGGCGAAAGGGAAGAAGGACGGCACGCAAGAAGCGAGCAACCATGCTGATCCCGAGCGGGACGAGTCCGACCTGTCAGAACCCGAAAACGCAGATGTAATCCCGAGCGGGATCGCCCCAGCGCCAACCGGCCCCACACCCGCCTTTATCGCCACCCCATTCTCGTGGATCGACCCGAAGACCCTAGCAAGACGCGAGTTCGCGTTCGGCACGCATTACATCCGTAAATACGTGTCCGTCACAGTGTCCCCTGGCGGCCTAGGCAAGACCAGCAACAGCATCGTTGAAGCTATCTCCATGGGTGCCGGAAAGCCGCTGCTGGGCGTAAAGCCACCGCAACGGCTGAAGGTCTGGCTGTTCAACGCCGAGGATCCGCGCGACGAAATGGAGCGCCGTATCATGGCGGCGTGCATCCATTATCGCCTGTCTCCCAAAGACATCGAGGGGCACCTGTTCCTAGATACGGGCCGCGAGCAAGAGCTCGTGGTGGCGATCGACGACAAGCGCGGCGTCAAAATACAGGTGCCAGTTGTCGAGGCGGTTGTCGAGCAGATCGAGCGCAACGGTATCGACGTCATGATTGTCGACCCGTTTGTGTCGACACACCAAGTCAATGAGAACGATAACGGCGCAAGGT
>NZ_JBFUKO010000182.1:0-8778 GCF_056400805.1 Aminobacter sp. P4_H6_2 | reverse complement strand
CCGTGCCTATCGATACGATGGCCGGTTGGCTGCACCACGCGGGCAGGCCGGCGACACTGCCCAACTGATGCCGAAAGCGGTGGCGACCACGCTTCAGGCCGTGCCGTCTACGCCACCGAACTTCCGGCAAGGTGGGCTGATCTACGAAGTTCAGGTGCGGGCTTTTTCGATGGGCCATCCGTCTGTTCCAAAGAAGCTTCGTGGAACTATCCGCGCGCTGGCCGAGCCTGTCGTCATCGAGCACCTCTTGAAGCTCGGCGTGTCGGCCGTCGAGCTCATGCCGGTGACGGCGACGATGGACGAGCGCCATCTGCCGTCGCTCGGGCTGCGCAATGCCTGGGGCTACAATCCTGTGTCCTTCATGGCGCTCGATCCGCGGCTGGCGCCCGACGGCATCAACGACCTGCACCATACCACCGCCGCGCTGCACGAGGCCGGTATTGGCGTCATCCTCGATCTCGTCTTCAACCACACGGCCGAGAGCGACGAGCTTGGCCCGACGCTCTCCCTGCGCGGCCTCGACAATCGCGCCTATTATCGCGAGGCGGTAGGCGATCCCGGCCGCTATGCCAACGATACCGGAACTGGCAACACGCTCGCCTGCGACCATCCGGCGGTACAGGAGCTGATCCTCGACAGTCTCAGGCACTTCGTCGTGCATGCCGGCGTTGACGGTTTTCGCTTCGATCTGGCGCCAGTGCTGGGCCGGGTCGGTGGCGCGTTCACCGCCAATGCGCCGCTGCTGCAGGCGATGCAAAACGACAAGATCATCGGCGACCGAATCCTGATCGCCGAACCCTGGGATATCGGCCACAATGGCTATCGGCTCGGTGGCTTTCCGCAAGAATTCCTCGAGTGGAACGACCGCTACCGCGACGACGTCAGACGATTCTGGCGCGGAGACCGTGCAATGGTTGGAGCGCTGGCAACACGGTTGGCTGGGTCATCTGACATCTTTGGCGGCGATGCGCGGACGCGAACCGTCAATTTCATCGCCGCCCATGACGGCATGACCGTGGCCGATATCGTTCGCTACGAGCGCAAGCACAACGAGGCCAATGGCGAGCACAACCACGACGGCCACAATGAGAATTTCTCCTGGAACAATGGCGTCGAGGGYGAAAGCCGGGACCCGGACATTGTGGCCAACCGTGACCGCGATGTGCGCGCCATGCTGGCCACGCTGTTTGCCTCGCGCGGCACGATAATGCTGACCGCAGGCGATGAATTCGGCCGCAGCCAGCGCGGCAACAACAACGCCTATGCGCAAGACAACGAACTGACCTGGCTCGACTGGGCCGATCGCGACACAGCGCTCGAAGACTTCGTCGCCGGTCTGTCCAGGCTCAGGCGAGCGGTCCCGGCGCTGGCGCAACTGGAGTTTTTCACAGGTGCACCCCGCGATGGCCAAGCCGTATCGGATGTCGAATGGCTGACCGAGGCTGGCCGACCGATGTCGGACGCCAACTGGCATGAGCCCGACCGGCATCGCCTGACGATGCTCGTCGCAAACGGCGACGCTTCTGGCGGGCGGCTGGCGGTGATGATCAATGGCTCACGACGCGACGCGGGTTTTAGGCTGCCCGCTCGTCCCGGCTTCCTGTGGCAATCGGAATTCGATGAGCATGGGCCGGCGAATGACCGCTTCGCCGTGCCAGCGCGCTGCGTCTTGTTTGCGATCGAACGCCCTGCGAATGACAGCCAAGGAGAGTCGTCATGACGCCGAAAGACGGAGCAACGTCGGCAACCGACTGGTGGCGCGGCTGTGTGATCTATCAGGTCTATCCGCGCTCATTTCAGGACACGACAGGCGACGGTAGCGGCGACCTTGCCGGGATAACGCAACGCCTGTCGTACATCGCTTCGCTGGGTGTCGATGCCGTCTGGCTGTCGCCCTTCTTCAAGTCACCGATGGCCGATATGGGCTACGATGTCTCGGATTATTGCGATGTCGATCCGATGTTCGGCACGCTTGCCGACTTCGATGCGCTGATCAGCGAAGCCCATCGTCTCGGGCTCAAGATCATCATCGACCAAGTGCTGTCGCATTCTTCGGACAAGCACCCCTGGTTTCTGGAGAGCCGTGCCAGCCGCGACAATCCCAAGGCCGACTGGTATGTCTGGGCGCAGCCAAAACCCGACGGCACCGCCCCAAACAACTGGATGTCGATCTTCGGCGGGCCGGGCTGGGAGTGGGATTCGACACGCAGGCAATATTATCAGCACAACTTCCTGGCCTCGCAGCCCGACCTCAACTTCCACAATCTCGAAGTCCAGGACGCACTGCTGGAGACGGTGCGTTTCTGGCTCGACCGCGGCGTCGACGGCTTCCGGCTCGACACCGTCAATTTCTACGTTCACGACAAGTGGCTGCGCGACAACCCGCCCTTGCCGAAGAGTATTGCCGGCGAAAACGAAGACCCCAATCCCTACGAATATCAGGATCATCTCTTCGACAAGACGCAGCCGGAAAATCTTGAATTTCTCAAGCGCTTCCGCTCGTTGCTCGATGAATATGGAGCGCGCGCTTCGGTAGGCGAAGTCGGCGATGGCGCGCGCTCGCTGCAGACGGTGGCGGCCTACACGTCGGGCGGCGACAAGCTCGATATGTGCTACACATTCGACCTGCTTGGTCCGAAATTCTCGGCCGAACATGTCGGCAAATGTATTGCCGATTTCGAGGCGGCCGTGACCGACGGCTGGGTCTGCTGGGCCTTTTCCAATCACGACGTGATCCGCCATGTGACGCGCTGGACGAGGCCCGGAGGCGACCCCGAGGCGGTGGCGAAATTCTCGATTGCCCTGCTTGCGTGCTTGCGCGGCTCGATCTGTATCTATCAAGGCGAAGAGCTCGGCTTTGGCGAAGCCGAGTTGGCCTTTGAGGATTTGCGCGATCCCTACGGCATTCGCTTCTGGCCGGGCTACAAGGGCCGCGACGGCTGCCGCACGCCGATGGTGTGGGAAGCCCAGGCAGAACAGGGCGGCTTCACGGACGGCAAGCCGTGGCTGCCGATTCCGGCCGAGCATCGTGCCCTCGCGGCCGATCGGCAACAACAGGAAGCGGAATCCGTGCAGGCTCGCTACCGTGCCATACTCGCTATTAGAAAGACGCTTCCGCCACTCATCCATGGCTCGATTGCGCTGTTGGAGGCAAAGGGCGACGTGCTCGCTTTCGTGCGGGAGTCGCAGGACGAGCGGCTGCTCTGCGTTTTCAATTTTGCCGAAAAACCCGCTTCCTGGCCGGTGCCGGCAGGGCTTGGCGGCCTAAGCCCAATGGCGTTTCCCGGAGCTTTACGCGACCTCGAAAAAGACCGTATCATCTTGGCCCCGCTCGATTACTTTATCGGGAGCTTAGTTTGAACTCGCTCAAGTTGACTTTAGGTGAGCACGAGTCGTGTTGAAAATAAAAAAAGTCGTGTCTAGTCTCAGCCACCGCTGGCGGTAGGGAGCTGCCGGCTCGCTCAACGAAACCGGAAAAATCCGGCATTCGGGCGCTAACCAGGCGAGGCCGTGTTTACGGGGAACACGCCTATTTGGGAGAAGGAAAACATGCTGAAGAACATGCTGAAAGCGACAGTGTTCGCAACGACGCTTGCATTGGCTACAGGCGCGATTTCGATGCCGGCCTTTGCCGAGGTCGTCTACAATCGCGGTAGTGCGGCGGAGCCGGAATCGCTTGATCCACACAAGACCTCGACTGTCTACGAAGCCCACATCCTGCGTGACATGTTCCTGGGTTTGGTGACGGAAGATGCCAAGTCTGAAGTTATTCCGGGAGCCGCCGAGAGCTGGACCGTTTCAGACGATGGCACCGTTTACACCTTCAAGCTGCGCCAGGGCGCGACCTGGTCCGATGGCAGCCCGGTGACAGCCGAGGATTTCGTGTATGCGTTCCAGCGCCTCCAGGACCCCAAGACCGCGGCGGAATATGCGTCGATGCTCCAGAAGGTCGTCAACGCAAAGGAAGTGAATGCTGGCAGCAAGAAGCCGGAAGAGCTGGGTGTAAAAGCGATCGACGCAAACACGCTCGAAATCAAGCTGATAGCGCCGACTCCCTATTTTCTTGAAGTCCTGACTCATCAGTCGACCTACCCGGTCAACAGGGCATCGATCGAGAAGCTGGGCGCTGATTGGGTCAAGCCGGGCAATCTCGTATCCAATGGCGCTTACACGTTGGCTGAATGGGTTCCGAATGACCATATCAAACTGGTCAAGAACCCGAAATTCTACGACGCTGCGAACGTCAAGATCGATACGGTAAACTATATTCCTACAGAGGACCGTTCGTCGGCTATGAAGCGTTTTGAGGCTGGCGAGCTCGACAGCTATGACGATCTCCCCACTGAGCAGCTTGCCGATCTGAAGGCGAAGTTTGGTGATCAGGTTCGCGTCGCCCCTTATCTTGGGACCTATTACTACGCGATCAAGACTGACAAGGCGCCGTGGSACAACGTCGAATTGCGCAACGCAGTCTCGATGGCCATTGATCGTGATTTCCTGGCCGAGAAGGTTTGGAGCAATTCCATGTCCGCGGCCTATTCGATGGTTCCTCCGGGTATTCAAGGTTACACGACGTCGCCGGCTGCATTCGCGGACAAATCGCAGATTGATCGCGAAGATGAAGCCAAGAAGGTTCTCGAAAAGCTCGGCTATGGTCCTGACAAGCCGCTGAAGATGGAAATCCGCTACAATACCTCGGAGAACCACAAGAACACGGCGGTCGCTATCCAGGAGCAACTCAAGCCGCTGGGTATCGAAGTAACGCTCCTGAACACCGACACCAAGACCCATTACGGCCATCTTGAGCAGAAGGGCGACTTCGACGTCGCTCGCGCGGGCTGGATCGCCGATTACAGCGATCCAGAAACGTTCCTTGAGATTTCTCTCAAGGCTGACGGTCACAACTACTCGAACTTCAACGATGCGAAGTTTGAGGAGTTGATGAAGGCTGCAACCGCCGCCGGTGGCAAGCCTGAAGAGCGCTTCAAGCTGCTCAGCGAGGCCGAAAAGGAGCTCGTTGACAACGTCGGCAACATTCCGCTGCTCTATTACAACTACCACAACATCGTTTCCCCGAAGCTTGCAGGCTTTGAGGACAATCAGATGGACCGCCATCCGAGCCGGTTCATGAGCAAGAACTAAGTCCAGCCGAACCGCCGCCCCGCGTTGGGGCGGCGGCTTTTCTTAAAGAAGGCGGACATAAGATGCTGCTCTATGTACTAAGGCGGTTGCTGACCGCCATCCCAACGCTATTCGTCATCGTAACGCTGGCGTTCTTCCTGATGCGTGTTGCTCCCGGTGGCCCTTTCAACCAGGAGCGCGGGCTCAGTCCGGAAATCAAGGCTAATCTCGAAGCTCAATTCGGCCTCGGTGATCCGCTCTGGAGACAATATCTTAATTACCTCAACAACTTGCTGCATGGCAGTCTCGGGCCGAGCTACAATCTGCCTGATTTTACCGTCGGCGAGCTCTTCGCCAAGGGCCTGCCAATTTCCATTCAGCTCGGCCTTTCCGCGCTGCTGCTGGCTCTTGCAGTTGGAACCGTGCTTGGCGTGATTGCAGCCCTCAACCAGAACAAGTGGGGCGACTACACGGTCATCGCTGTGGCGACGGCAGGCAGCACAATTCCTACCTTCGTTATTGCGCCAATCATCCAGTTGACCTTTGGCTTGGCCTGGAAGCTCTTGCCGATCGGCGGCTGGGGCGATGGTGCGTTGATCAACAAGATCGGCCCTATCCTAACCCTGTCACTGCCGCAGATTGCCATCGTGGCGCGCCTGATGCGGGGCTCGATGATAGAGTCGCTGCATTCCAATCACATCCGCACCGCTAGAGCGCTTGGCCTTTCCGACTGGTCTGTGGTGATCAAGCACGCGCTCAGAGGCGCTGTCCTGCCCATCGTGTCCTATGCTGGCCCGGCGGCGGCGGCACTTCTGACGGGTTCGATCATCGTCGAGACCATTTTCGCCATTCCAGGCGTGGGTCGTTACTTCGTTGATGCCGCACTCAACCGCGACTATACGCTGGTGATGGGTACTGTCGTGGTGATCGCCTTGTTTACGATCGCCTTCAACCTGATCGTCGATGTCCTCTACGCCTTCTTTGACCCGAGGGTGCGATATGACTGAGATAGCCATTACCGCACCGGTCGTTGGGCGCTCGCTCTGGGGCGACGCCTGGGCGCGCCTCAAGGCCAACAAGGCTGCAATGTTCAGCCTCTTCTATCTGATCGCGATGGCAACAGTGTGCATTGTTGGCCCGCTCTTCGTGCCGCATCAATACACAACGATCTATCCCGACTATGTAAGAATCCCGCCGAGCATTTCTGCCTATCCGAAGCCCGACATGATCGAAAAGGCGATGAGTGACGCCGTCAGGCGGATGCGTGTCGACGTCAAGGAATGGCGGCAGGAAGGCGAGCGCGTGTTCATAACCGTGACGTCGGCAAAGCCGCTCGATGCCCGCAACATCCGCTATCTCGATCGTTCCGATACCTTCGACGATGGCAAACTGGAAAGCACATCACCCGATGGTTTGACGGCGGTGATGAGTGCCTCGATCAAACAACAGTATTTCCTGTTTGGCACAGACAATGTCGGTCGTGACTTGCTGTCGCGAACCTTGATGGCAGGCCGCATCTCGCTGGCGATCGGCCTTCTGGCCGGTATCGTCGCGGTGGTCATCGGCGTTACCTATGGCGCGACGGCTGGCTTCTTGGGCGGCAAGACTGACGAGGTGATGATGCGCATCGTCGATGTGCTCTATTCACTGCCTTTCATCTTCTTCGTCATCATGCTTGTCGTCTTCTTCGGGCGAAACTTCGTGCTGATGTTTTTAGCTGTGGGAGCGGTGCTGTGGCTCGACATGGCGCGTATCGTGCGTGGCCAGGCATTGTCGATCC
The DNA here is from genome assembly GCF_056400805.1 of Aminobacter sp. P4_H6_2. Classification (NCBI taxonomy): domain Bacteria; kingdom Pseudomonadati; phylum Pseudomonadota; class Alphaproteobacteria; order Hyphomicrobiales; family Phyllobacteriaceae; genus Aminobacter; species Aminobacter sp. P4_H6_2. Next base: position 1,877 of record NZ_JBFUKO010000182.1, on the reverse strand, counting down.
GCAGGCAGGAGTATGTCCAGGCGGCGGAAGCGCTCGGCGTCAGGTCGCGCGGCATCGTACTGCGGCACGTCATCCCCAACCTGCTCGGGCCGGTGGTCATCTATATGACCTTGCTGGTACCGCAGGTCATCATCCTGGAGAGTTTCCTGTCGTTCCTGGGGCTCGGCGTGCAGGAACCGATGACCAGCTGGGGCGTGCTCATTTCCGCTGGCGCCAAGAACATCGGCACCGCCAACTGGCTGCTGTTATTCCCGGCATTCTTCCTGGTCTCAACGCTGTTTGCGCTGAATTTCGTCGGCGACGGACTTCGCGATGCACTCGATCCGAAGGACAGGTGAGATGGCTGGAGAAACAATCCTTTCGGTCAAGGACCTGCGCGTCCGCTTCCGTACGCTCGACGGCGTCGTCGAAGCGGTCAAGGGCATCAACATTCACGTCGATGCCGGCGAGACGGTTGCCGTGGTCGGTGAGTCCGGATCCGGCAAGAGCCAGACGATGATGGCGGCGATGAGCCTGCTGGCATCCAACGGCGAGGCCACAGGCGTCGTCGACTATCGTGGCAAGAACCTGCTGACGCTCGGCAAATCGGAACTCAACAAGGTCCGCGGCCGCAAGATCAGCATGATCTTCCAGGAGCCCATGACCTCGCTCGATCCGCTCTATACGATCGGCAACCAGCTGATGGAGCCGATCCGCAGGCATCGTGGGCTGAGCGGTGCGGAGGCTCGCGCCGAAGCACTCAGGCTGCTCGAACTGGTCAAGATTCCCGACCCCGAGCGACGCCTGAAGTCTTATCCGCACGAGATGTCGGGCGGCCAGCGCCAGCGCGTGATGATCGCCATGGCGCTTGCCAACGACCCGGACATTCTGATCGCCGACGAACCGACGACCGCTCTCGACGTGACGATCCAGGCGCAGATCCTGATGCTGCTGGCCGAGTTGCAGCGCAAGCTCGGCATGGCCATCGTCTTCATCACTCATGACCTTGGCATCGTCCGGCGCTTTGCCGACCGGGTCTACGTCATGCGCTACGGCGAGGTGGTGGAAGAGGGCAACGCGGACGAGCTGTTTGCCAATCCGCATCACGACTACACCAAGATGCTGCTTGCCGCAGAACCGACCGGCCGCAAGGCAGCACCCGCCGACACCGCGCCGATCCTGCTTGAAGGACGCAATGTCGAGGTGGAGTTCAAGATCGGCGGCGGCTTCCTTGCCGGTCCGCCGATGCTGCTCAAGGCGGTCGATCGCATATCGGTCTCGCTGAAGCGTGGCCAGACGATCGGCATCGTCGGCGAGTCAGGGTCGGGCAAGTCGACGCTCGGCCGCGCCTTGCTCAGGCTGTTGCCAAGCGAGGGCATGATCCGCTTTGCCGACAAGGACCTGTCAAAAGCCGATCGTGCCGAGATGCGCCCGCTGCGCCGGGAGCTGCAGCTGGTTTTCCAGGACCCGTTCGGTTCGCTCTCTCCACGCATGACGGTGGGGCAGATCATCACCGAAGGGCTGCTCGTGCACGAGCCGTCGCTGTCGTCCAAGGATCGTGACAAGCGGGCGGTAGAAGCGCTGCTCGAGGTCGGCCTCTCGCCTGACACGCGAAACCGCTATCCGCACGAATTCTCGGGCGGCCAGCGCCAGCGCATCGCGATCGCGCGAGCGATGATCCTCAAGCCGAAGGTCGTCGTGCTTGACGAGCCGACGTCGGCGCTCGACCGCTCGGTGCAGAAGCAGATCGTCGAGCTGTTGCGCAAGCTCCAGGCCGATCACGACCTTTCCTACCTGTTCATCAGCCACGATCTGGCGGTGGTCAGGGCTATGGCCGACTACATCATCGTGATGAAGCAGGGAAAGATCGTCGAGGAGGGGCCGACCGAGGAGATCTT
>NZ_JBFUKO010000181.1:0-8810 GCF_056400805.1 Aminobacter sp. P4_H6_2 | reverse complement strand
GGAGAAATCGGTGCCGCCATGGCCGAGCGCCGAGTAGAGCGCATAGAGCTGGGTCGCCTCGGCACCGAGCGGGGTGACGGCCCCTGCCTGCTGCGCTGCTTCCTGCGACAGCTTCAAATCCTTGAGCATCAGGGCCGCGGCGAAGCCTGGCTGGTAGTCGCGGTTTGCCGGTGAATTGGGCACTGGTCCCGGCACCGGGCAATAGGACGTCAGCGACCAGCACTGGCCCGATGAGGTCGAGGCCACGTCGAATAGCGCTTGGTGCGACAGGCCGAGCTTTTCAGCGAGCACGAAGGCTTCGGCAACGCCGATCATCGAGATGCCGAGGATCATGTTGTTGCAGATCTTGGCCGCCTGGCCGGCACCGGCGTCGCCGCAATGGACGATGCGTCCCGCCATCGGCTGGAGCACCGGTTCGGCCTTGTCGAAGGCTGCCTGCGCGCCGCCCGCCATGAAGGTCAGCGTGCCGGCCGCCGCACCACCGGTTCCACCCGACACCGGTGCGTCCACCGACAACAGGCCATGCTTGGCTGCAATGGCATGTGCCTTTCGCGCCGAATCGACGTCGATGGTCGAGCAATCGATCAGCAGCGCGCCCTTTTTCACCTTCGGCGCAATGTCCTCATAGACCGAAAGCACATGCTTGCCAGCCGGCAGCATGGTGATCACCACGTCGGCGTCCTTGGCTGCGGCAACGGCGTTGGCCATGACGGTGACGCCATTGCCGCGCGCGGTTTCGAGGTGCTCCGGCATCAGGTCGAAGCCATGCACCGTGTGGCCGGCCTTGACGAGGTTGGCGGCCATGGGGTTGCCCATGTTGCCCAGACCAATGAAGGCGACTGTGGTCATGATTGATGTTCCTCCGGTGGGTGGATCGGGTGTTAGGGGATTAGGGCAATAAGGGAGTAGGGCGGTAGGGCAGTAGGGCAGTGGGCTGGGAGGTGTCTGCAAGTGCGCCCTGTATGCGGCTTGTTGTAATTTTACTGCCCTACTGCCTCAATCCTCACTGCCTTCCAATCATGTGCCGCGCGATGATGACGCGCATGATCTCGTTGGTGCCTTCGAGAATCTGGTGGACACGCAAATCGCGCACCAGCTTCTCGATGCCGTAGTCATGCAGGTAACCGTAGCCGCCGAGCAGTTGCAGCGCCTCGTTGGCGACGTTGAAGCCGGTGTCGGTGACAAGGCGCTTGGCCATGGCCGACCATTTGGAGGCGTCATGCGCCTTGTGGTCGAGTTTCGAAGCTGCCGCATAGAGGAACAGGCGTGAGGCCTGCAGCTCGGTTTCCATGTCGGCGAGGCGGAACTGCAACGCCTGGAAACGGTCGATGGTCTGGCCGAATGCCTTGCGTTCGGCGGTGTAGGCGAGGGCCTTGTCGAGCGCCGCTTGCGCACCGCCAAGCGAGCAGGCGGCGATGTTGAGGCGGCCGCCGTCGAGACCCGCCATGGCTATGCCGAAGCCGGCACCTTCGTCGGAAAGGCGGTTTTCGACCGGTACACGGCAATCGGTGAAAATCACCTGCCGCGTCGACTGCATGTGCCAGCCCATCTTGTGTTCGTTGGCGCCGAAAGACAGGCCTGGCGTGTCCTTGGGCACGACCAGCGTCGAGATGCCCTTGGGGCCGTCCGCGCCGGTACGCACCATGACGGCATAGATGTCGCTGTCGCCGGCCCCTGAAATGAACTGCTTGGCGCCGTTGATGACATAGTGGTCGCCGTCAAGCACCGCGCGGGTGCGCAGCGCTGCCGCATCCGAGCCGGAGCCAGGCTCGGTCAGGCAATAGCTGGCCAGCCATTCCATCGAGGTGAGCTTGGGCAGGAAGCGCTGGCGTTGCTGGGCGTTGCCGAAGCGGTCGATCATCGATGCCACCATGTTGTGGATCGAAATGAACGACGAAAAGCCCGGGCAGGCCTGCGACAGCTGCTCGAAGACCAAAACGGCATCGAGGCGGGTGAGGGCGGAGCCGCCGACGTCCTCATTGACGTACAGACCGCCGAAGCCGAGCGGGCCGGTTTCGCGGATCACATCATCGGGAAAGTGCTTGTCCTTGTCCCATTCGAGCGCATGAGGTGCCACGCGTTCAGCGGCGAAACTGCCCGCCATTTCGCGAATGGCCAGCTGGTCTTCGTTGAGTTCGAATTGACCGGCAGTCGCATCGATTGCGGCGTCCATGTCGGCCTCCCTGTCGTTTTTTTGGCTATGCGCAGCGATCAATCTAGACCAATGATGCAGCCGCGCAACCCGACCTTCAACAGAGCGGCTGTGCGTAAATGCATGGGCGAGAAGCGACGTGGCGACAAAATTTGATGAGCTGCTGGAGGCCTTCCGGAGCTATCTCCAGATGGCCGGTTCGGTCTCACCTGTAGGTGAATTTCTCGGTGATATCGACTGGGCGATGCCCGCGCGGACACTGGAGCCAAACGTTGTCAAATGTTCGCGTCTTCTCGATCGTACCATTGAGCTAGCGCCTGTCGAGCTTCGTCCGCTGGCGAGGAGGCTTGCGGAACGACGCGACGAACTCAGTTGGGGCCAGACTTACGCTGTCGCCGATTTTGGTCAGCATTTCCTCGACAATTACGGTTGGGTGGAGCTGTTCGGCACGCGCGGGCACTACATGAACGACAAAGTAGCTGCCGGTTTTCTCGTTCTCGGCCCCGGCATCGAATATCCCGACCATCACCATGTCGCTGAAGAGGTCTACATCTCGCTGACCGGCGGCACTGAATGGCGCATGGGCGACGCGCCTTTTCGCGAAAGGCGGGGCGGCGAGGTGATCCACCACGCTTCCAACGTCAACCACGCAATGCGTACCGGCAGCGATCCGCTGCTTGCACTCTATCTCTGGCGCGGCGGGCCRTTGGCTGCCAAGTCGACCGTGACCGGAACTGTTGCCGGCGGAAGGGGCTGAGGCATGGCCAAGGCGATCATGCTTCAGGGTACCGGATCGGATGTCGGAAAGACTGTTCTGGTGGCGGGGCTGTGCCGCGCGGCGCGCAATCGCGGCCTCAGCGTGCGGCCATTCAAGCCGCAGAACATGTCGAACAATGCCGCCGTTGCCGACATTCCGGGCGAGGCGGGCGGCGGCGAGATCGGTCGCGCGCAATGGTTGCAGGCGATCGCCTGCGGGGTAAAGCCGTCGATCCACATGAACCCGGTGCTGCTCAAGCCGCAAAGCGACATCGGCAGCCAGGTGGTGGTTCAGGGCAAGGTCTTTGGCCACGCCAAGGCGCGCGACTACCAGGATCTGAAGCCGAAACTGATGGGTGCCGTGCTCGATTCGTGGGCCAAGCTTGGCGAAGGCGCCGATCTCATCATCGTCGAGGGCGCGGGCTCGCCGGCCGAGATCAATCTGCGCCCGCGCGACATCGCCAACATGGGCTTTGCCACCCGTGCCGACGTGCCGGTAATTCTCGTCGGCGACATCGATCGCGGCGGGGTGATCGCATCGGTAGCCGGCACGCACTTGATCCTGCCGGAAGAAGACCGGCGCATGATCGTCGGCTATCTCATCAATAAGTTTCGCGGCGATGCCAGCCTGTTCGATGAAGGTATCACCGCGATCGAGCGCTTCACCGGCTGGCGCTGCTTTGGTGTCGTGCCGTGGCTCAAGGAGGCAGCACTTCTACCGTCGGAAGATTCGGTCATCCTCGAACGGTTGGCCGGAGGCGAGAAGYGGGCGCTCAAGGTGGCAGTGCCGATGCTCGGGCGGATCGCCAATTTCGACGATCTCGACCCGCTGCGCGCCGAACCGCAGGTCGAAGTGGTGTTCGTGCCTCCCGGGCTGCGGTTGCCCGACGATGCCGGGCTGGTGGTCATTCCCGGCTCGAAGTCGACAATCGGCGACTTGGCTCTGTTCCGTGAAAACGGCTGGCACCGCGATCTCGACGAACATCGCCGGCGCGGAGGCCATATCGTCGGCATCTGCGGCGGCTACCAGATGCTCGGTCGCGTCGTGCACGACCCGCTGGGTATCGAAGGCAGCGTCACGGAGGCGGAGGGCCTTGGTCTGCTCGATGTCGAGACGGTGATGGAGCCGGAAAAGACCGTGCGCAATGTCGAGGCGCATTCAGTTCGCTATGGCGAGCCTCTGTCTGGCTATGAAATCCACCTGGGGCGGACGACGGGGGCCGACTGCACACGGCCGACCGCCGTCATCAACGGAGTCGATGACGGCGCGACCTCAGCCGACGGCAAAGTTTTCGGGACCTATATGCACGGCCTCTTCAGCGCCAACGGCTTTCGTGGACGGTTCCTCGAAAGCCTTGGCATCAGGGGCGGCGGCATCGACTATCGCGCCGAAGTCGAGCGCGCCCTGGACGAGATCGCCGATCATCTCGAACGCCATCTCGACTGCGACGCGATTTTCGCCGCCGCGCGCTAACGCTCAGGCAGCCGGTTCGCCAGCCTTTGGCCAGTAGGTGCCGAAGCACCAGACATTGCCCTCGGGGTCTCGGCAGACAAACTCGCGGCTGCCATAGTCGCGGTCGGTGAGTTGCTGGACGATGGTAGCGCCGGCATTTTGGGCGCGAGCATGGACCGCATCGATGTCATCGACTGCGACATAGATCGACTTGCCGCCGTTCTGGCCTGGTTCGCCGACGATGGCGCCATAATCGTCGGCACGCGACGAGCCGATCATGATCATCGAAGAGCCGAGGGTGAGTTCGGCATGGCCGACATCAGCGCCGTTCATATATTTGGCATGGACGGCAAAGCCGAAGGCTTCGCACAGCCAATCGATCATGTTGGCGGCATTCTTGTAGCGCAATGTGGGAAATATGCGTGGAGCTTCGGGAGCGGGCATCTGGCACCTCCTTGGGGCGGTTGAACGATAACCCACTGTGGCCGAGTGCCGCTTGGCCGTATTGAACAATTGTTACCTGGTCAACTGAGGCCAAACTCCGTCGGTGTAGTGCCCGCAAGCTCGCGAAACTCGCGCACGAGATGAGCCTGATCGRCATAGCCGCACGCGGCGGCGATATCGGCCCAACCTGCGCGATTGGCATGTTGCGACAGGCTTGCGGCGCGATTGAACCTGACGATGCGTGCGGCCGCCTTGGGACCCAGGCCGGTCTGGTCAGCAAAACGGGCTGCGAGATGCTTGCGGCTCCAGCCGATCTCCGTGGCCATGGTCGCAATGCGGACGCGACCGCCGCTCGCCACAATTCTTTCAAGTGCCCAGCCGATTTCGGCCGATGAGGTATCCGCCTTGATCAGACGCTCGGCGATGAAGTTTTCGGCGATATCCAGGCGTACATGCCAATCGGCTTGCTCGCCGAGCCTTTCGCGTAATCGGTGGCCTGAGGCCCCAAGCAGCTCGTCGAACGGCACCATGCGATCGGCCAGCTCGCTCATAGGCATGCCGAAGAAGCGGCGAGCGCCAAGCGGGGTAAAATTGACCTGGACGCAGCAGGATTTGCCGAAGGAATCGATGGTCACCGGCCCGGCGTGAAGGCCGGCAGCGAAGCTTGCGAAACGGTCATTGTCGCCGGGCGCGCGGCTCAGGCCGATGGCGAACGGCTCGCCAAAGCTGATGACCAGAGGGACCGTCAGCGAAGCGGCTTCAGTCTGACGGCTGTAGACAGGAACAAGTTCGCGAAAGCCGATGAGATCGGTAACTGCACCAGCAAGCAGCGCGGACGGAGCGCGCCGCACCATCTCGAACTGCGCCGCGAGATCAGCCGATGTTTCCGCCGAAAGTTGGCCGCTTGCCATTGTCCTGGCTCCGCTGAGGCAACCGGACGTTACCAGCGTAGCGAATGGCGGTCAAAACCGGCTCAGAACCCCATCATTACCCGCAGCGGGTTGGTCGGGTCGATGAGCAGACGGATGGCAAGTGCGACGCAGGTACAGACCAGGAGTGGCTTGATCAGCTTGGCGCCGTTGCGCATCGCCATATGGGCACCGAGCCGAGCGCCGAGAAACTGGGCGATGCCCATCACGATGCCGATCTTCCAGGCCATGGCACCGATCAACGCGAAGACGCCAAACGCACCGATGTTGGAGGCAAAGTTCAGCAGCTTGGTGTGCGCTGTGGCTTTGAGTACGCCATATCCGGCCAAAGTGACCAAGGCGAGCATGAAGAACGAGCCGGTGCCGGGGCCAAACACGCCGTCATAAAAGCCGATCAGCGGCACCACCGTCATCCCGATAAGGAAAGGTGACAGCCGTTCAGTGCGGTTGACGTCGTCCATGTTCGGCTTGAAGGCGAAATAGAATGCGATCGCGATCAGCAGGAAAGGCAGGAACGTGCGCAGGATTTCGATCGGCAGGACAGTTGCCAACAACGCGCCGAACACCGAGCCGATGCAGGACATGGCAGCCGAGGGCAGTTGCTTCTTCAGGTCGACATGACCCTTGGCGGCGTAGCTGATTGTAGCCGAGCCCRAGCCAAACAGCGATTGCAGCTTGTTGGTTCCGAGCGCTTCCACTGGCGGTAGACCGGCTAGCAGCAGCGCAGGAATGGTGATCAGCCCGCCACCACCTGCTATGGAATCGATGAAGCCGGCGATGAACGCCGCGGCAATCAAGAAGAGCAGGGTCTCTGTGGCAATGTCGAACATCGGTGCCAAGCTTCACACAGGAGGGATCGGCCGCCTTCGACCACAGCGAGYCAGCTTGCGCAATAGCACCGCCACGCAAGGAGATGCTTAGCCGTTGGGCCAAGTGTTTTTCGCCCAACTTTGTTCTATATCGGAAACAGCAGGTAGCTCGATGGAAGGGATTCGCATGGCGACAGGATTGCTGGCCCAGATTCGTAATATGTTCGAGGGCGACCCCGGTGTGCGCAAGGTCGCCGACGATCCGGTCCTGTCGGCGGAGCTTTTGCTGCTGTTTCGCATGATCCTGGCTGATGGCGTTGCGAGCGAGAGCGAGATGGCTGTCTTTCGCCGGATCTGCACCGAAGCATTCGGTATCGCCGAGGGCAGTGTCGATGCCGTTGTCGAATACCTCAATGAGTTCGGTTACGAAACCAACGGCTCGCAGGCGGTTGCGATGTTTCACGACCTTGATATTGAGCGGCGCAAGCAACTCGCGCGCCACATGGCCGATATCGCCAAGGCCGACGCCCATCTGGCGGAAAACGAAGTGAAGCTCCTGCGCCGAACGCTCGACTTGCTTGGCATCAGCCCGGTCGATGTGGTGAAGCCGACGACGTAATTCTGGCAAACCGGCTGCTCACCCCTGTTCCTGCATCCGCCGGGCAATCGCCCGGTGCAGGTCGGGTGCTGCCGACACCAGCGCTTGCGCGGCTTCTGACGACGGCTGGTCGAGCACCTGAGCTGTCTTGCCGCGTTCGACAATCCGGCCCTCATGCATGACCAGCACGTCATCGGTGATGGCGCGGGCGACGGTCAGATCATGGGTGATGAACAGATAAGCGACGCCAAGCTTGTGGTTGAGTTCGKCGAACAGGTCGAGGATCTGGGCGCGGATCGACACGTCCAGGGCTGAGACCGGCTCGTCTGCGACGACGAGTTTGGGGCGGGTGATGATCGCGCGGGCGATGGACAGGCGCTGGCGTTGGCCGCCGGAGAATTCGTGCGGGTATTTCTCCATGTCGGAACGGCTGAGGCCGACCTCATGGAGCGCGCGGGCCACCATGTTGCGGCGTTCCTTGGCATCGGGGCGCCTTTCCAGCAGATGCAGCGGCTCGGCGACCAGCCGCTCTACCGTATGTCGCGGATCAAACGAGCCATAGGGATCCTGGAACACCACCTGCATGTTGCGGCGGGCGGGCTTGAGGTCGGCCTCGCTGCGTCCCGTGATGTTCATGCCGCGAAACTTGATGGCGCCCGAAGTCGGCGTGTCGAGCGCCAGGATCATACGGGCGAGGGTGGATTTTCCGCAGCCGGAGCGCCCGACGAGTGCCACCGACGCGCCAGGTTTCATCGCCAGCGAGACATTGTCCACCGCCCGGACCGGTTCTGGCTTGGAGAACAGCGACCTGCGCCGGCCCGGATAGTCACGCGTGATGTTGGACACTTCGAGCAGATTTTCAGCATCCGCATCCTCGACATGCGGCTTCACCCGCGCTGGCACATGGGTGGACGCAAGTGCTAGCTGGCGCGTGTAGGGGTGAGTGGCTTCCGACAGCGTGCGTGCGGTGTCGCCGGTCGCTATGACCGCGCCCTGGCGCAGGATGGTGATCCTGTCGGCCATCTCGGTCACCACGGCGAGATCGTGCGAGATGAACAGCAGGCTCATCTTGTTTTCGCTGACCAATTCCTTCAGCAGGTCGAGAATCTGGGCCTGCAGCACGACGTCGAGCGCTGTGGTCGGCTCATCGGCGATCAACAGCTTGGGCTTCAGCGCGCAGGCAATGGCGATTGCCACGCGCTGGCGCTGGCCGCCTGACAGTTCGTGCGGATAACGCGACAGCGCGAATTTCTGCTCGGGCAGGCCAACCCGGTCGAGGATTTTCCTGGCGCGTTCCTCCGCCTCGGCGCGGCTGGCCCTGGTGTGCCAGCGGATGCCTTCGGCAACCTGCTCGCCGATGGTCTTGACCGGGTTCAGCGCAGTCATCGGCTCCTGGAAGATAATGCCTATGTCGTCGCCGCGCAGTGCGCACATCTGCCGTTCGGATGCGCCGAGGATATCGATGCCATCGAAGGTGATACGGCCCTTCGCCCGTGCGGAGGCGGGCGCAAGCTGCATGATGGCCAGTGCCGTCATCGACTTGCCGGAGCCGGATTCGCCAACCAGCCCCATCACTTCGCCCGAAGCAATCGACAGGTCGATATCCCTGAGGATCGGCAGGCTGCCGATCTTGAGCGACAGTTTTTCGATCGCAAGCAGGCTCATGTCC
>NZ_JBFUKO010000180.1:0-8831 GCF_056400805.1 Aminobacter sp. P4_H6_2 | reverse complement strand
TCATAAAAGCCCCCGCCGCCAAAGCGCCTGTCGCCAAGGCTGCGCCGGCCAAGGCGCAGGTCGCCAAGACCATCGCCAATGTGCTTGCCGCACCGCGCGGCGGTGTGGCGGACCGGCTGATCCTGATCAAGGGCATTGGACCGGTCAACGAGAAGAAGCTCAACGACCACGGCATCTTTCATTTCGACCAGGTGGCGGGGTGGAAGAAGTCCGATATCGYGGCGGCGGAGGCCTACCTCGCCTTCGACGGACGGATTGAACGCGAAGATTGGGTAGGGCAGGCCAAGGCGCTGGCGCGTGAAGCGGCCAAGCCGGCGAAAGCCAAGCGCGGAGGTGGCAAGTGACGGCTAAGACCTTGCTCGACATCAAAGGTGTCGAGACCTATTACGGCAATATCCGAGCGCTCAGCGGCGTCGATGTCTCGGTCAACGAAGGCGAAATCGTCGCCCTTATCGGCGCCAACGGTGCCGGCAAGTCGACGCTGATGATGACAATCTTCGGCACGCCCAGGGCGCGCCGCGGCACCATCACCTTCGCTGGGACCGATATCACCGACCTGCCTACGCATGAGATCGCCAGGCTGCGCATCGCACAGTCGCCGGAGGGACGGCGCATCTTCCCGCGCATGACGGTGATGGAAAACCTGCAGATGGGCGCAAGTCTCGACAACCTCAAATATTACGATGAGGACGTCGAGAARGTGTTCACCCTGTTTCCCAGGCTCAAGGAGCGTATCGCTCAGCGCGGCGGCACGCTTTCCGGCGGCGAGCAGCAGATGCTGTCCATCGGCCGTGCGCTGATGGCGCGGCCCAAGCTGCTTCTGCTCGATGAGCCGTCGCTCGGCCTGGCGCCGCTGATCGTCAAGCAGATCTTCGACGCCATTCGCGAGCTCAACCGGACCCAGGGCCTGACCGTGTTCCTTGTCGAGCAGAACGCCTTCGGCGCACTGAAGCTCGCCACGCGCGGCTACGTCATGGTCAACGGCTTGGTCACGATGAGTGGCACGGGCAAGGACCTTCTCGCCAATCCAGAGGTTCGTGCGGCCTATCTCGAAGGCGGCCGCCACTAGGAGGATCCATCATGCACGGCATTCTCTACGAGGAAGCCTCGATCTGGCAGTTCTTTTTCGTCACCTGCGTCTTGGGCGGATGGGCGGCCTGGATGACTGGTCGCGCCTGCGCGCAGACCTGGCGAAGCTACACTAAACTGGTGCTCTACATACTAGGGCTAGGTATCGCTATACGCTTTATCCATCATGCGTTGTTCGACGGCACGATGTTTACGCTGCAATTCTATATCGTCGACACTATCGTGCTTATGGCGTTTGCACTGACTGGTTATAAATACACGCGAACAAACCAGATGGTCACGCAATACAATTGGCTTTATGAAAAGGTTTCGCCTCTTTCTTGGAGATCGAAGTCCTGAGGGGCAAAGGCCAAATATCGGCGCCGATTCGCCAATGAATCGGCGTGACAACTGCCGGAAAATCGGCAAACTCACCTTTCTGCGATATGGGTGGGCATCGCAAGAAAGAAACTCCACGCCCACTCAATTAATGGGAGTGTTTCAATGAGAAAGTCACTTTTGTCGGCTGTTGCACTGACCGCGCTCGTAGCGTTCAGCGGCAGCGCATGGGCCGATGTCATCGTCGGCGTCGCCGGCCCGATCACTGGCCCCAATGCTGCCTTCGGCGCGCAGCTTCAGAAGGGCGCCGAGCAGGCTGTTGCTGACATCAACGCAGCCGGCGGCATCAATGGCGAGCAGATCAAGCTTGTTGTCGGCGACGACGTCTCCGATCCTAAGCAGGGCATTTCGGTCGCCAACAAGTTCGTCGCTGACGGTGTCAAGTTCGTCGTCGGTCACTTCAACTCGGGCGTTTCGATCCCGGCTTCGGAGGTCTATGCCGAAAACGGCATCCTCGAAGTCACCCCAGCTGCTACCAACCCGAAATTCACCGAGCGTGGCCTGTGGAACGTGTTCCGCACCTGCGGCCGTGACGATGCGCAGGGCGGTATTGCCGGTGCTTATCTCGCGTCGAAGTTCAAGGACGCCAAGATCGCCGTCATTCACGACAAGACGCCTTACGGCCAGGGCCTTGCCGACGAAACCAAGAAGGCGATGAACGCCGCCGGCGTGACGGAAGTCATGTATGAAGGCGTCAACATCGGCGACAAGGATTTCTCGGCACTGATCGCCAAGATGAAGGAAGCCGGCGTTTCGATCGTCTATTGGGGCGGTCTTCACACCGAAGCCGGCCTGATCATCCGCCAGTCGGCTGACCAGGGCCTCAAGGCAACGCTCGTTTCGGGCGACGGCATCGTCTCCAACGAACTCGCCTCGATCGCCGGCGACGCCGTTGCCGGCACGCTCAACACCTTCGGTCCGGACCCGCGCCTGATCCCGGAGAACAAGGGTCTGGTCGAGAAGTTCCGTGCCGCCGGCTTCGAGCCGGAAGCCTACACGCTCTACTCGTATGCCGCGATGCAGGCGATTGCTGAAGCTGCCAAGGCTGCCGGCTCGACCGACACCCAGGCAGTTGCCAAGGCTCTCAAGGAGAAGGGCCCGTTCAAGACGGCGCTCGGCGACATCTCCTTCGACGAAAAGGGCGATCCTAAGCTGCCAGGCTACGTCATGTACGAGTGGCAGAAGGGCGCCGACGGCAAGTACACCTACGTGCAGCAGAAGTAATTCTGCAAGCACCGCCAACCAACAGATGCCCGGCGCTTCGCGCCGGGCATTTTTTTGTGCCGCAGAAAATATGGCTGTCTGACGCTACGGAAATTAAATCGATTTAGGGGTGTGGGTTTTCGGTTGCACCGCAGCATTTTCCCGCTAATCATTCGCCGCCTCTTAAATATCCAGCGTCTGGAGCGTTTTCGTGCCGATCAGCAAGATCCTCGTCGCCAACCGATCTGAAATCGCCATCCGCGTCTTCCGCGCGGCCAATGAGCTGGGGCTCAAAACCGTGGCGATATGGGCGGAAGAGGACAAATATTCGCTGCATCGCTTCAAGGCCGACGAATCCTACCAGGTCGGCCGTGGACCCCATCTGACCAAGGACATGGGTCCGATCGAAAGCTATTTGTCGATCGAAGAGATCATTCGTGTCGCCAAGCTGTCCGGCGCTGATGCGATCCATCCCGGCTACGGCCTGTTGTCGGAGAGCCCGGAATTCGCCGAGGCCTGTGTCGCAAGCGGCATCACCTTCATCGGCCCCAAGCCCGAGACGATGCGCCGCCTCGGCAACAAGGTCGCTGCACGCAACCTCGCCATCGAAGTCGGTGTGCCGGTCATCCCGGCGACCGACCCGTTGCCCGACGACATGGACGAGGTGAAGAAGCTCGCCGCCAGGATCGGCTATCCGGTCATGCTCAAGGCGTCATGGGGCGGCGGCGGTCGCGGCATGCGCGCTATCCGCAGCGAAGCCGATCTCGCCCGGGAGGTCGTCGAAGGCAAGCGCGAGGCCAAGGCGGCGTTCGGCAAGGACGAGGTCTATCTCGAGAAGCTGATCGAGCGCGCCCGTCACGTCGAAGTGCAGGTGCTGGGCGACACCCACGGCAACGCCGTGCATCTGTTCGAGCGCGACTGCTCGATCCAGCGCCGCAACCAGAAGGTCGTCGAGCGCGCCCCTGCGCCCTATCTCGGAATGGCAGAGCGCAACGAGCTGTGCGAGCACGCCCTGAAGCTCGCGCGCGAGACCGCCTATATCGGTGCTGGCACCGTCGAGTTCCTGCAGGACGCCGACAGCGGCAAATTCTATTTCATCGAGGTCAATCCCCGCATCCAGGTCGAGCACACCGTCACCGAACAGGTGACAGGCATCGACATCGTCAAGGCGCAGATCCACATCCTCGACGGCTTTGCCATCGGCACGCCGGAGTCAGGCGTGCCGGCCCAGGCCGACATCCGGCTCAACGGCCATGCCTTGCAGTGCCGCATCACCACGGAAGATCCCGAGCAGAACTTCATCCCCGATTATGGGCGCATCACCGCCTATCGCGGCGCCACCGGCTTCGGCATCCGCCTCGACGGCGGCACCGCCTATTCGGGCGCGGTCATCACACGCTTCTACGATCCACTACTGGAAAAGGTGACCGCGTGGGCGCCGACGCCTGAAGAGGCGATCGCACGAATGCACCGGGCGTTGCGCGAGTTCCGTATTCGCGGCGTGGCGACGAACCTGACCTTCCTCGAAGCGATCATCACGCACCCGGCCTTCCGCGACAATTCCTATACCACCAAGTTCATCGACTCGACGCCCGAGCTGTTCGCCCAGGTCAAGCGCCAGGACCGTGCTACCAAGCTGCTCAACTATCTCGCCGATGTTACCGTCAACGGCCACCCCGAGACACGCGGCCGTGCTGCGCCCAACCCGGAAGCCGCAGCACCCGTCGTGCCATGGTTCACCGGCCCGATCCCCGATGGCACCAGGCAGAAGCTCGACCAACTCGGCCCGGAGAAATTCGCTGCCTGGATGCGGGCGCAAAAGCAGGTGCTGATCACCGACACGACCATGCGTGACGGTCACCAGTCGCTGCTGGCCACGCGCGTCCGCACCCACGACATCGCCAAGATCGCCGGCACCTACGCGCGCGCTCTGCCGCAGCTTCTGTCGCTCGAATGTTGGGGCGGGGCGACCTTCGACGTCGCCATGCGCTTCCTGACCGAAGACCCGTGGGAGCGGCTCGACAAGGTGCGCCAGGCAGCGCCCAACATCTTGTTGCAGATGCTTTTGCGCGGCGCCAACGGCGTCGGCTACACCAATTATCCCGACAATGTCGTCCAGCATTTCGTACGCCAGGCTGCTGCCGGCGGCGTCGATCTGTTCCGCGTTTTCGATTGCCTGAACTGGGTCGAAAACATGCGGGTGTCGATGGACGCCGTGGGTGCCGAAGGCAAGCTCTGCGAGGCGGCGATCTGCTACACCGGCGACCTGCTCGACCCGAACCGCGCCAAATACGACCTGAAATATTATGTCGGGCTCGCCAAGGAGCTGGAAGCCGCAGGCGCCCACATTATCGCGGTCAAGGACATGGCCGGCCTGCTCAAGCCAGGTGCGGCGCGGGCGCTGTTCAAGGCGCTGCGCGAGGCGACCGATCTGCCGATCCATTTCCACACCCACGACACGTCGGGCCTGTCGGCAGCGACGGTGCTGGCTGCTGTGGAGAGCGGGGTCGATGCCATCGACGCCGCGATGGATGCCTTCTCCGGCAACACCTCGCAGCCTTGCCTGGGCTCGATCGTCGAGGCCCTGCGCGGCTCTGACCGCGATCCGGGGCTTGCGCCCGAATGGATCCGTCGCATCTCGTTTTACTGGGAGGCGGTGCGCAACCAGTACGCAGCCTTCGAAAGCGACCTGAAGGGGCCTGCCTCGGAGGTCTATCTGCATGAAATGCCCGGTGGCCAGTTCACCAACCTCAAGGAGCAGGCGCGCTCGCTCGGGCTTGAAACCCGGTGGCACGAGGTGGCGCAGGCCTATCATGACGTCAATCTGATGTTCGGTGACATCGTCAAGGTGACGCCGTCTTCGAAGGTGGCGGGTGACATGGCGCTGATGATGGTGAGCCAGGAGCTGACCGTCGCCGATGTCGAAAACCCGGCCAAGGACATCGCCTTCCCGGATTCGGTGGTGTCGATGCTGCGCGGCGATCTCGGCCAGTCGCCGGGCGGTTGGCCGGCAGCGCTGCAGAAAAAGGTGCTGAAGGGTGAAAAGCCGATCACGGCGCGCCCCGGCTCGTTGCTCAAGGCAGCCGACCTCACAGCGAACCGCAAGGAGGTCGAGACCAAGCTTGGTCGCAAGCTTTCGGAAAACGAATTTGCCTCGTGGCTGATGTACCCGAAGGTGTTTTCGGACTTCGTCCACGCGCAGGAGACCTATGGACCCGTCAGTGTCTTGCCGACGCCGGTCTATTTCTACGGCATGGAGCCTGAGGACGAGGTCTTCGTCGACATCGAGAAGGGCAAGACGCTCGTCATCCGCTGCCTTGCCATCGGCGACGTCGATGACAAGGGCATGGTGACGGTGTTCTTCGAGCTCAACGGCCAGCCGCGCCGCGTCAAAGTGCCGGACCGCGCGCATGGCGCATTGGYGCCCAAGGTCCGGCGCAAGGCCGAGGCCGGCAACGATGCACATGTCGGCGCTCCGATGCCGGGCGTGGTCTCGACGCTTGCCGTCTCAGCCGGCCAACCGGTCAAGGCGGGTGACGTGCTCCTGTCGATCGAAGCCATGAAGATGGAGACTGCCCTTCACGCCGAGCGCGACGGAACGATCGCCGAAGTGCTGGTGCGTACCGGCGACCAGATCGACGCCAAGGATCTGCTGGTGGTCTACGGCTGATTGCTTGTCCGGCCGGGGGTTTAGAACAGCCCTTGGCCGGCCTTTGCTTCTTCTGCCGCGCTGCGGCGGATCAGGCTCTTGAACATGTAGCCGCGCTGGCCCTTGTAGACGACCGTGCACCAGTTGCAGTCGGTTTCGGCGTCGATGGCGGCGTTTGCCGGCACGACCAGGATCACCTTGGACTCGTCGGCGGGGCCGTCGCGCAAATTGCCCCATTTGGCGGCCTTTGCCGGGCGCAGGTCGGGCAGGGGGCCGTCGAACAAGCTGGTGCTCGCCGGAGTGGCGCTTGCGTCGACCATGCCGGTTGATGCTTCCAGCATCGCTACCTCGGCGTCGGTCTCGGCGACCTGCACATCCAGCGAGCCGCGCAGGCCGTCGGGGGCAATCGATGCCGTGTCGGAATTATCCCTGATCTCGCCTATTGGCGCGGCGGGCGCTTGCCCCGCAGCGCTTGCCTGGCGTTCGTCCGGTCCGGCCGCGTCGGCCTGTACCTTACTCCCGCCGGCCTGCGATGGATTGGCCTGACCCCAGCGCGAATTGTCGGCGGCTGGCGGAGAGCGTTCCAGTGTTGGCGTTGCAGGCTGCCGCGCTTGTTTGGTTGCTGGCTCTCCTTGCGAAGTCGCGGACAAGCCTCCGAGACTGGCAGTCTGAGGCTGCGTCACCTGCGGCGGCACTGCGGCTGTCTGCGTCGGGTCGGGTGCTGAAGCGCTTGCAATCAGCGCGGCAGCCAGGGCGACCACCGCTGCACAGGAGCCAAGCAGGGCAATGCTCGATGGCGACAGCTTGCGCGACCGGAGATCTTGGCCGGCTTGTTGCAACAGTGCACGTGCATGGCTCGAAATTCCGGTGAGCCGGAACGGTGGGTTATTCATGGTACAAGACTCCACAACGGTACGACGCGGCAAACAGCCGGCATCGACCCCCAACCCGTATTGGCATGCAAAAGGCGGAAATGATCTGCAAGCGGTTGGTGTTGCCTGTTCCGCTGCAGTCTTCACCATCCGGCTACATCCGCTATTGGACGGAAATCGGGCGAAGCCGTGTCAGGAGGGCGGTTCTGGCCCAATGACTGCTCGAAATAGGGGCTTGATCGCAATCTAAATCGATTTAGCCTATGTTGGCGCGGGCACTGCGCTGCGCGTGTTTGCCAAGTGCAATGGTGCGGTAACTTTTTGAATCTGCCGATCACGGCTGCCTGAAATCGATTTCAGCTGTCAGGCTCATATGCTAGGAGTCGCGTTCGATGAACGCCACAAACACAACTGATCTCGCTACAAAGGCTATTGCAACACGCGCCCGCTGGGCCGTGGCCGCTGCCTTTTTCATCAATGGTTTTGTCACTGGAAGCTGGGCGACGCAGATCCCGCTGCTTTTGACACGCTTGCATATCAGCGAGTTTGTGCTCGGCCTGCTGATCCTGGTGTTTGGCCTTGGCGCGCTGACGGCGATGCCGTTTTCCGGCTACCTGATGACCAAGCGCGGCTCGCGGCCCGTGGTGATCGGCTTTGCCTGGATCGTGGTCTTTGCGCTGCTGTTGGTCGCCCTTGCACCCAATGTTTGGCTTGCGGCGGTGACGATGTTCATCTTCGGCGGCTCGATCGGCGCGATGGATGTCGCCATGAATGCCAATGCGGTCGCCGTGGAAAAACGGCTGTCGCGGGCGATCATGTCGTCGTCGCATGGCTTCTGGAGCCTTGGTGGTTTTGCCGGCGGTGCACTGGGCGGCATCATCATCCAGAATTTTGGCCACCTGCCGCATGCGATTTTTGTAACCGTGGTGGCCGCTGCCATGACGGCCTTTGCGTTGCGGCATCTGATCGGCGAGGACAGGCCAGTGACGCACGAACACCGGCATTTCCGCCTGCCGCGTCTCCCCACCATCTATCTGGTCGGCATCATGGCGCTGTTTTCGATGATCCCCGAAGGGGCCGTGCTCGATTGGGCGGCGCTCTATCTCAAGCAGGAGCTTGGCGCCGACATCGCTACCGCAGGCTTCGCCTTCGCTGCTTTCTCCGGCATCATGGCGCTGATGCGCTTCCTCGGCGATGGCGTGCGCAACCGCTTTGGAGCGGTCAACACGCTGCGCTGTTCGGCACTGCTTGCTGCGAGCGGCATGCTCGCTGCCGGTCTCGCACCCAATCCATGGATTGCGATCGCCGCCTTTGCCATGTGCGGCCTTGGTGTCGCCAACATGGTGCCGATCGCCTTTTCCGCCGCCGGAAATCAGCCGGGTGTCGTGCCGAATATCGGCATGAGCGTCGTCACCACCATGGGCTATTCAGGCATCCTGGTGGCACCTTCGGCCATCGGTTTCGTTGCCGGGCATACCGGCTTCGCACCGATCTTTGTCGCCCTGTCCGGCTTCCTGGTGGTCGTCAGCCTGATGGCTGGCCTTGCCCGCCATGCCGACTTCAGGGCCGTGCCTCAGGCGACGCCTGCCGAATAACGCTTCAGCTCCTCGTGCAGGAAATCAGCGACACGGCGGATACGC
>NZ_JBFUKO010000179.1:0-8925 GCF_056400805.1 Aminobacter sp. P4_H6_2 | reverse complement strand
ACCTAGACCTGTCTGGGCGCCGGGCAGGAGACGTCCGCGCTATTGTTCGACAAAGCGCACGCCTACCGATGTCGGCGAATACCAGCACACGCGTGCCGTTCGCTTTGCTGCCTCGCCGGTAATCGCCAGACTGAACTCGGCTGGCACACCTGTCGTGTCGCCAAAGTCCAATCTTGCGCCATTTTGGGACTGKTTGCGGACAATGCCCTCAAAGGAGCAATAGCCGCCGTAAAATGACAACTTGGCGCCTTTCAGCGTGCGGCGACGGCCTTCCTTGCGTTGTTCGACCCGTTCGTGCGTATTGAGATCTATCACATATGCCATTGATCACCACCGTTTCTCTAACACTGCAGCAGTCGCAAAGCAGAAAGCATGCCAACTGGAAAGACGAAGGCATGACGTCGAAGCCGTATGTCAGGCATGGAGGATTTGGTGGTCAGTTTCGCCTTGCTTCTCCACTGTCTCTACTTGGGGTTCACTCGATGAGCGTTGTTACGATGCAGGCGCCACTACAATAAGCCTGCTGCACTTGGCCTGAACCGCAAGATAGACTGGCATGAGGCGCTGCGAGCATGCAGATTGGGCCACCCATGAAAGCTTGCTTGCCGTGTTCGCAAACCCGGCTTCGCGGCGGTAGGTATCGAAAAGAGGAGAGCCATCTTGTCTGACGGATTTGTTGCTGACGTGGAGCTGGTGATCTGATGGCGCCCGTATATGTCGATCCGGACAAAGTCCGCGAGTTCGCCGATGCCGCGAGTTTCTACGACTGGCTCGGCGAGCACCACGACAGCCAAGACGAGGTCTGGATCAAGATCCACAAGGTGGGGACGGGGCTCAAGTCGATCACGCCGAAAGAGGCTATCGACATGGTGCTGTGCTGGGGCTGGATCGATGGCGTGCGCAAGGGGCTCGACGACAAGAGCTTTTTGCAGCGCTACTCGCCGCGCGGCAAGAAAGGCACCTGGAGCCAGATCAATGTCGACAATGTCGCCCGCCTGATCGCCGAAGGCCGAATGACCGAGCACGGCCTCAGCCACGTCGAGGCGGCCAAGGCTGATGGGCGCTGGCAGCGCGCCTACAAGAGCGGCAAGGACATGAAGATCCCCGACGACCTCCAGGCGGCGATCGACGCCGAGCCCGAGGCGAGGGCGATGTTGGGCAAACTCAGCGCGCAGAATCGTTTCGCACTTGCCTTCCGCACCCACAACATGAAGACCGAAGCCGGGCGCAAGAAGAAGATCGAGACCTTCGTTGCGATGCTCAAGCGCGGCGAAACGATCTACCCTCAGGGCAAGAAATAGGTGGTGCAGCGTGTCGCCGCAGAGGCAAGCTGACAGCGCAGCTTGAGGCCAACATCTGGGTTTTTGGTCACGTAATAGATAAGGCCCCGCAATAGCGGAGCCTTATCTCACGAATGCCTTCGAGGGCCTCTTTCTGAATGTCCGGCTCAGCGCTCAGCCAGTGCCGGCTCGCCCTGGCGGGCGCGGATCAGGTTGACGAAGCGGCGGAAGAGATAGTGCGAATCCTGCGGGCCGGGCGACGCCTCAGGATGGTGCTGGACCGAAAACACCGGGCGGCCGGTGAGCGCAATTCCGCAATTCGAGCCATCGAACAGCGAAACGTGGGTTTCTTCGACGCCTTCGGGCAGCGATTCGGCATCGACCGCAAAGCCGTGGTTCATCGACACGATCTCGACCTTGCCGGTGGTGTGGTCCTTGACCGGATGGTTGGCGCCG
Source organism: Aminobacter sp. P4_H6_2 (assembly GCF_056400805.1). Classification (NCBI taxonomy): domain Bacteria; kingdom Pseudomonadati; phylum Pseudomonadota; class Alphaproteobacteria; order Hyphomicrobiales; family Phyllobacteriaceae; genus Aminobacter; species Aminobacter sp. P4_H6_2. The sequence goes on along the minus strand of NZ_JBFUKO010000179.1, from coordinate 7,189 downwards.
TGATGGCCCTGGTGCATCTTTTCGGTCCTGCCGCCAAGGGCAAGGGCCAGCATCTGGTGACCGAGGCAGATGCCGAAGACCGGCAATTCGGTCTTGAGCAGGTCCTTGATGACCGGCACCGAATATTCGCCTGTCGCCGCCGGGTCGCCTGGGCCGTTGGACAGGAAGATGCCGTCCGGCTTCATTGCCAGGATGTCTTCGGCCGAAGTCTTGGCCGGAACGACCGTGACCTTGGCGCCGAGGCCGGCGAGCAGGCGCAGGATGTTGCGCTTCACGCCATAATCGATGGCAACGACATGCATGGTGGCTTCATTGCGCTCGCCGTAGCCTTCGTTCCAGACCCAGGGCGTTTCGCTCCAGCTGGAGGACTGGCCAGAGGTGACTTCCTTGGCGAGGTCGAGGCCAACGAGACCTGACCATGCGCGGGCCCGGGCCCTCAAATCGTCGAGGTCGAACTTGCCGTCCGGCGCGTGCGCGATGACGCCATTGGGCATGCCCTTTTCGCGGATCAGTGCGGTCAACGCGCGGGTGTCGACGCCCGACATGGCAACGATGCCGCGCCGCTTCAGCCACTGGTCGAGATGGCCGGCGGCACGATAGCTCGATGGGTTGGTGACATCGGCCTTGAACACCGCACCGACCGCGCCGAAGCGGGCCGCCGGGTTCAGGTCCTCGATGTCTTCATCGTTGGTACCGATGTTGCCGATGTGAGGGAAGGTGAAGGTGACGATCTGGCTGGCGTAGGATGGGTCGGTCAGAACCTCCTGGTAGCCGGTCAGTGCCGTATTGAAGCAGACTTCGGCGACGGCAGTCCCTGTGGCGCCAAGGCCTCGGCCGGTGATGACCGTGCCGTCGGCCAGAACCAGAACGGCGGTCGGCACTTCGGTTGCCCAGGGGGCGGTCTCTGAGGCCATGGCGATGCTCCTGCGTAACGGGCGCGGCGACTTGAAAAATGGCTCGCAAGGGGCCATATCGCGCAGCGAAAAGCACGGACGACCGCCGTCAGGCGAGCCCCGTGCACAAAACAAACTAGTCCTTGCAAGGCGCGGACAATAAGCGAAGGCCGGCGGGTGGTCAATGACCGCACCGGAATTCACGGCTAATTATTTTTCCTAGCAAAAACAGGAAGTTGGCCATTGTCATTCGGTTTGCCACTGTGGCAGGTCGGCGTTATTGTTTGCGACACGTTCAGGAGTAATGGCCATGCGCGAGACACTCGCCGAGGCGCTGAAGACTGCATTGAAAGCCGGCGACAAACGCCGCACATCGACGCTCAGGCTGATCCAGGCCGCTATCCAGGACCGCGACATCGCCCATCGCGGTTCCGGCAAGGACCCGGTGTCGGATGATGAAATCCTGCAGATCCTGACCAAGATGGTCAAGCAGCGGCAAGAATCGGCCAAGGCCTTCGAGGAAGGCGCGAGGCTGGAGCTTGCCGCCCAGGAACGCGATGAGATAACCATCATCACCGACTTCCTGCCCAAGCAGATGGAAGACGCAGCGGTGCGCGACGCAGCGCAAAAAGTGATCGCCGAGCTCGGCGCTGAGGGCCTGCGCGACATGGGCCGCATTATGAATGCGCTCAAGGAGCGCTATCCCGGCCAGATGGATTTCGGCAAGGCGAGCGGCATCGTCAAGGAGCTGCTGCAGTAGCTTCACCCTTGATTGCGTTTTGAACAACGACGCCCCGACTGCCATGCAGTCGGGGCGTTTTTCTTGGGATCTCAGGCGGCGCGACTAAGCCTGACGGGCGTCTTGTCCTGGAGGCCCCAGATGTGCCCGAACGGATCGAACACGGTGGCGCCGCGTCGGCCGTCGGTCGCTTCCCCTAGCTCTCCCCGCAGGGTCGCTCCAGCGTTGATTGCTCTTTGCAGGGCCGCCTCGGCGCTGGCGACGTCAAGCACAAAGACCGTACTGACCGCGCCCTTGGCCTTGGGAAAAAAGGGGCCGCCTCGGTGCGGCTCCAGTTCCCTGCGGGGATTGGCCCCTCCGACTTGCATTGCCGTATCGCCGATTTGCAGGTCTATCGAGATCGCCTCACCCTCAAACATGTAGGCCCCGCCACGAACGGCGCCGAAGGCCCGCTGATAGAATGCGGCCGCTTCCTCTTCGCGGCCGTGCTCGACCATGATCGAGATGCGGAAGTCGGCCTTGGTGTCACAGTGCGCCTTGAACATGTTCCAGTCGTCGAAGCCGAACTGGTGTGCGACGATTTCGAGGCAGGCGCTGTGCGAGAGGTGGATGTTTTGTGCGGCCAGGCTGCTGCGCAGTTCCTTGGCTATGGATTTCACGTGATCAAGTGATGGCATGGAATGTTCCCATGGAAAGGGTGACAAACAACGTCAGTGCTCGCATTGCCGACGGTCACCCAAGGGGGCCAAGCCAAGGTTGAGGTGCATTCACCAATCCGGAAGGAGCGAGCGGCAGGCTGCACGGCCTTTGCAGAGGTCACCAATAAAATCCGATTCGGGCAACCCCTTCGCCTGAGATTACTCGGCCGGCAGGCGCTGGCGCGCGATGGCGGCGTGGAAGCGCGCGCCGTGGATCAGGGCGGCGTCGTTGAAGTCGAATGTCGGGTTGTGGAGCGGTGCCGAGCCTTCGCCGTTGCCAATATAGGCAAAGCAGCCGGGCACATGATCGAGGAAGCGGGCGAAGTCCTCCGATGCGGAGACGATCTCGCCTTTGCCGTTGACGGCGCCGGGGGCAAAAACCGTGCTTGCGGCCTCAAGCGCTGCCTGTGTTGCGTCGGCGTCATTGATCAGCGGCACGAACTCCCTGGTGTAGGTCACCTCGGCTGAGCAGTTGAACGTCAGGGCCGTGCCCTCGGCGATGATGCGCATCTGCCTTTCAATTTCGGCGCTCACCTCGGGCCGGAAGCTTCTGGCGTCCCCGAGGATGCGGGCGAAGCCGGGCAGGGCGTTGCGGGTGCCGTCGGTCAAAAGCTCGGTGACCGAAACGACCGAGATGTCGGCCGGGCTCAACCGGCGCGACACGATGGTCTGGAGATTGGTAACCAGCGCACAGGCGGCGACCAGAACCTCGCGCCCGCCATGCGGCCGGGCCGCATGACCGCCAAGGCCGCGCAGCACGATCTCGAAATTGTCTTCGGCCGACATGATCGGGCCGGGCCGGGTTTCGAAATGGCCGACAGGCAGGCCGGGCATGTTGTGCAGCCCGTAAATTTCGTCGAAGGGAAAGCGCGCCATCAGGCCGTCGTCGAGCATGGCGAGCGCACCCTTGCCCCACTCCTCGGCGGGCTGGAAGATGAAGCGCACCGTGCCGTCGAAGCCGCCTTCGCTGGCGAGCATCTTGGCTGCGCCCAACAGCATGGCCGTGTGGCCGTCATGGCCGCAGGCATGCATGACGCCGGGTGTCTGCGAGGGATGGTCGTGGTTCGCTTGCTCCGTGATGCGGAGCGCGTCCATGTCGGCCCGGAGTGCTATGGCGCGGTTGCCACTGCCACGCCTGAGCGTTCCGACAACGCCGGTTCCGCCGACACCTTCGACGACCTCATTGAGGCCGAAGGCCCTGAGCTGTGCCGCCACGAACGCGCTCGTGCGCTTTTCCTCAAAGCCGAATTCGGGATGGGCATGCAGATCGCGCCGCCATGCGGTCATCTCGGCGATGAGGGCTTCGTGGTCGAGCGCGGCCATATCTATATCCCCTTCGTTGAAAGGGGCAGCGTCACCCGGATTGGCGGTGGCAGGCAAGGCTTGTCGGTGAGGCCAGACAGCACTTGAGCGATTGTTGCCTTGAGCCACGATCCCACGCCGTCGTCATCCCGGGCGAACGGAGCGAGACCCGGGACCTATTGATGAGCGCGGCCGGGTCCTGAGTTTGTGGAGGCATAGACGAGTACGTCAACGCGAGGACCCGGCCGCGCCAGACGATATTCCAGTCAATGGTTCCCGGATAAGCTTCGCTACGCTGCGCTTTCCGGGATGACGATGGTGACGTCGGCCTTCTGTTCAGCTCGCCTTGAGGCGTGTGCCGCTGAGCAGACCCTGCTCTTCGAGCACCGGATAGGCCATCGAGGCGAGCAGCGAGTTGATCTGCTTGAGGTCGCGGATGGTGTCGAGATGGATCGAGCTTGTCTCGACGCTCTTGATGGTGCCGTCGCGCAGGCGCAGGAAATGGCTCTGACTGGTTTCTTTCTCGACGTCGCGCAGCCGGTCCTTTTCGAGCACGAGCTGTCGTGCGGTATTGGGATCGCGCGATACCAGGACGTTGAAGGCAAGCCGCGCGTTGGCCATGACAGCGGCGTGGAAGCTCGAAAGCTCGCGCCAGCCTTCGGGTGTGAATTCGAGGCCGCGATCGAGTTTCTTCTGCACATGGGCGAGCATGTTGCGGACGATGATGTCGCCGACCTGCTCGAGCTTGACGCAGGCGCCAAGCAGTTCCTGGCAACGCAGCGCCTCGTCCTCGGTCATCGGCCGGATGGTGGCCTTGGCGAGGTAGAGCTTGATCGCCGCATGCTTGCGGTCGACGCGGTCGTCGAGCGAGGCCAGCGCCTTGATCTTGTCGTCATCGGCCTTCTCATACAGCTCGATGATGCGCTGGAGCATGATCTCGACGGTTTCGCAAACGCGGACCACTTCGCGGGTGGCATTGGCGAGAGCTAGTGATGGTGTGTCGAGGGCGGCCTCGTTGAGGGCGCTCAGTTCGGCGACCGCTATGTCTTTGGCCGGGTCGGCTTTGGCGCCGAGCGCCACGATCTTTTCAGAGGCGCTGTAGACGAGTTTGGCGAGCGGAATGCCGGCGACCAGGATCAGGCAATTGAACAATATATGGGCGTTGATGATCTGGTCCGGCACGGTCGAACCGAGGAAGGCGACAGACGGCTTGATCCACAAGAAGGCAACCAGCATGACAAGCGAGCCCGCGCCGCGCATCAGAAGGTTGCCGATGGGCACGACGCGGACGGCTGGCTCGGCGTTGCGCGTAAGCAAAGGCGCGATGATCGAGCTGCCGAGATTGACGCCGAGCACCAGAACGATGCCGAGTTCGGGCGGAACGAAGCCGCGGCCCCCAAGGGCGACGATCAAAAGCACGGCGGCGATCGAGGAATGGAACAGCCAGGTGACGACAGCGGCGAGCAGATAGGCGGTGACGGGATCGCCGGCGAAATAGTCGACGATGACCGGCAAAAGTTTGCTTTCGCGCAGCGGCTCGGATGCCTGGCCGACCATTTCGAGCGACAGCACCAGAAGGCCGATGCCAACGAGGATGCGGCCGGTCTGCTGCCAGCTACGCCGGTCGGTGGCCAGGAACATGGTGGTGCCGGCGACGAGGCAGAGCGGCACCAGAAGCGTGAGGTCGAAGGTCAGGATCTTGATGACCAGCGCCGAGCCGATTTCGGCGCCGCGCACGGCGAGCTGGCCGGCAATGCCGCTGACGATGCCGGCGCCGGCAAAAGAGCCGACTAGCAAGGTGACGGCAGTGGAACTTTGGAAGGCGATGGCAAGGGCAGTGCCGGCAAGCACGGCGAGGATCGGATTGCGCATGGTGTTGCGCAGCTTGTGACGCAGGACGTCGCCATAGGCGCGCTCGACGCCGGTGCGCACCATGCGAGTGGCGAACAAAAGCAGGGCGACCGCGCCGGCAAGATGCAGCAGGACGACCGAACCGCTCATTGGCTGCACCTGTGGGGGCTGCACCGAAGGGCGGTTGAGGAGGCGACCGCGATGGTCTGGGCGCGTAAACGAATCACTGTCATGGCCATGCCGATTAGATTAGCCGGATAATATTATTCGTCCATATTGCACACGTGTGCATTGGGCCGCAAGATGCTCGATCTGTCATATATAGAGATACTCCCGGCGAGCCTGGGGTTCCGTAGCGACTGTGGGGCGGCGCAATCTGGATGTTCATGCAGGCCAGGGGCTGTGAACAGCGGGCATGACGGCGAATAGGATTAGTGTCGGGCGGGGAGAGCGCCTATATCAGGATGAAACAAGCAGGGCCCAATGCGCTTTTCCGACGGATTTTTGAGCGAGATACGCGACCGCGTGCCGATTTCGGCCGTTATCGGCCTGCGCGTGACGTGGGACCGCAAAAAGACCAACGCACCGCGTGGTGATTTTTGGGCGTGCTGCCCGTTCCATGGCGAGAAGTCGCCGTCGTTTCACTGCGAGGACCGCAAGGGCCGCTATCATTGCTTCGGCTGCGGGGTTTCGGGCGATCATTTCCGTTTCTTCACCGAACTCGACGGCATGACCTTCCCCGAGGCGGTGGAGCGGGTCGCCGAGATGGCTGGCGTGCCGATGCCGGCGCGCGACGCGCAGGAAGAACGGCGCGAGCGCGAGCGCGCCTCGCTGCACGACGTCATGGAGCTGGCGACCAAGTTTTTCGAGGACCGGCTGCAATCGGCCGACGGGGCGAGGGGACGTGCCTATCTGCGCGACCGTGGGCTTTCGCCGGCAACGCAGCAGCAGTTCCGGCTCGGCTTCGCGCCCGACAGCCGCAACGCGCTCAAGGAATTTTTGGCTTCCAAGGGTATCGAAAAAGCGCAGATGGAGGCCTGCGGGCTGACCGTCTTTGAGGACGTGCCGGTTTCCTACGATCGTTTCCGCGACCGCATCATGTTTCCAATCCCTGATTCACGCGGCCGCATCATCGCTTTTGGCGGACGCGCCATGTCAGCCGAGGTTTCGGCCAAGTATCTCAACTCGCCTGAGACCGAGCTCTTCCACAAGGGTAACGTGCTTTACAATTTCGCCCGCGCCCGCAAGGCGCTGCAAAAGGGCGGAGCGGTGATCGCGGTCGAAGGCTACATGGACGTGATCGCGCTGGCCCAGGCCGGTTTCGACAATGTCGTGGCGCCGCTTGGCACCGCGCTGACCGAAAACCAGCTCGAACTGCTGTGGCGCATGTCGGGCGAACCGGTTTTGTGCTTCGACGGCGACAAGGCCGGCCTGAAGGCCGCCTACCGCGCCGCCGATATGGTGCTGCCGCTGGTGGCACCTGGGCACACTGCGCGCTTTGCGCTGCTGCCGGAGGGCAAGGACCCCGACGATCTGGTCAAGGCCGAAGGACCGGAGGCGTTTCGTTCCGTACTTACCGCCGCGCGGCCTTTGTCCGAGCTGATCTGGATGCGCGAGACCTCGGGCGGGCTGTTCGACACGCCCGAGCGCCGTGCGGAGCTTGAAAAGACGCTGCGCGAGCTGAGCGGCAGGATCAAGGACGAGAG
>NZ_JBFUKO010000178.1:0-8931 GCF_056400805.1 Aminobacter sp. P4_H6_2 | reverse complement strand
CCCTGTGATCACCGTGTCGACGACCTATTCCGATGCCGCGGCCGAAATCGTCGACCGCCAGGTGACAGCCGTCGTCGAAGGTGCCGTGGCGCGTGTCACCGGCGTGAAGTCGATCTCGTCCAGTTCGTCCTACGGCAACAGCCGCGTGACGGTGGAGTTCAATGACGGCGTCGATCTCAATGTCGCGGCTTCCGACATGCGTGACGCGGTCGGCCGGGTGACCAACACCCTGCCCGACGACGCCGACCCGCCGCGTATCGTCAAGGCCGACGCCAACGCCGACGCGGTGATGCGCCTTGCGGTGACATCCGACACCATGCCCGTAGAGGACATGACCATCCTGGTCGAAGACCAGATCGTCGACGTTCTGGCCTCGGTCGACGGCGTCGCCGACGTGCAGATGTATGGCGACCGCGCCAAGGTGTTCCGCGTCGACATCGACCAGGCCAGTGTGGCGAGCCTGGGGCTGACGCTGGCCGACATCTCCAATGCGCTGGCAAGCGTCTCCTTCGACGCGCCGGCGGGCTCGCTCACCGTCGGCAACCAGGACATCATCGTGCGCGCAAGCGCTGCGGTGACGACGCCGGAGGCATTTGAGAGCATCATCATCAACGGCAAGACGCGCCTCGGCGATGTCGCAACCGTCACGCTGGGCGGCGACCCCGGCTCGACCTCGCTGCGCTCCGACGGCAAGACCGGCATCGGCATCGGCATCGTGCGCCAGGCACAGTCGAGCACGCTCGATATTTCCAAAGGCGTGCGTGCCGCCGCCGAAAAGATCCAGACCACCTTGCCCAAGGGCATGACAATCCGCGTCACTTCGGACGATGCCACCTTCGTTGAGGGCGCCATCCACGAAGTCGAAATCGCGCTGCTTTTGTCGGTGACCATCGTTCTGATTGTCATTTACCTGTTCCTGCAGGACTGGCGCGCGACGCTGATTCCCGGCTTTGCCATGCCGGTGGCGATGATCGGCACGATTGCCGGCATCTATCTCGCCGGCTTCTCGGTCAACATCCTGACGCTTTTGGCACTGGTGCTGGCAACTGGCCTTGTCGTCGACGATGCCATCGTCGTACTCGAAAACATCGTGCGGCGACGCAACGAAGGCATGGGCCCTCGCGCTGCCGCCGTGCTCGGCACGCAGGAAGTGTTTTTCGCTGTGGTCGCGACAACGGCAACGCTTGCCGCCGTCTTCATCCCGATCTCCTTCCTGCCCGGCCAGACCGGCGGCCTGTTTCGTGAATTCGGCTTCGTGCTGGCGATCTCGGTGCTGCTGTCATCGGTCGTGGCCCTGTCGCTATGCCCGATGCTCGCCTCGCGCATGCTGACGGAAAAGAGCATCGAGCACACCCGTTCGGGAGTAATCGGCAAGATCGGCACCAAGCTCGCAACCCTCTACAAAAGCTGCCTGCGCGCCTGCCTTAACGCGCCAGTGATCGTCATCCTGATCTCCATCCTGTTTGCTGGCGCTGCCTACATCGCCTTCGGCTCCGTGCGCCAGGAACTGACGCCGACCGAGGACCGCTCGATGGTGATGCTGCGCGTGTCGGCACCCCAAGGCGTCAGCCTCGACTACACTGCCTCGCAATTGCGCCGCATCGAAGGACTGATCGAGCCGCTCCGCAAGTCGGGCGAGATCGAAAGCACCTTCGTCAGCGCCGGCATGGGCAACAACAACAATAGCGGCTTCATGGTGCTGTCGCTGGCGCCTTGGGATAAGCGCGAGCGCACCCAGCAGCAGATCGCCGCCGACATCGTGGCGCGAACCCGCGACGTGCCCGGCGTACGCACTACGGTCGCCCAGCCCAACAGCCTCGGCATCCGCGGTGCCGGCAACGGCCTGCAATTCGCGCTGGTCGGCAACAGCTATGCCGATCTGGGTGCTGCCGCCACCAAGGTGCTGGCCGAGATGGAGAAGGACCCGCGCTTCCAGCAGCCCCGCCTCAGCACTGACGCCAACCAGCCCCAGCTCTTCGTCACCGTAGACCGCGACCGCGCATCCGATCTCGGCATCGACATCAACGGCCTGTCGCCAGCACTTCAGGCGATGCTCGACGGCCGCAAGATCGCCAGCGTCTTCATCGAGGATCGCAGCTACGACGTGAAGCTGGTCTCGACTACCAACCCGATCAACGATTCGACCGATCTCGAAAACATCTTCATCCGGGCAAGCGACGGGCGTTTCGTGCCGGTTTCGACCATCGCTTCGCTCAGCGAGCGCGCCGTGCCGCCGTCGCTGTCGCGCGAACAGCAGCAGCGCTCGGTGGCGATCACCTCCAGCCTCGCCGACGGTTTTGCCCTTGGCGAAGCACTGAAGACGGTTCAACAGATCGCCGCACCTGTGATGCCGGCGGGCAGCCGATTGCTGCCGCTGGCCGAAGCTGCGACCCTCAACGAAACCAGCGGCAGCATGCTGACGATCTTCGGCTTTGCCATCGTCATTATCCTGCTGGTGCTGGCGGCGCAGTTCGAGAGCTTCGTAAGTGCTGTCATCATCATGGCGACAGTGCCGCTGGGGCTGGCCTGCGCTGTCTTCGCGCTGCTTTTGACCGGCACCTCGCTCAACGCCTACAGCCAGATCGGGCTAGTGTTGCTTGTCGGCGTCATGGCCAAGAACGGCATTCTGGTCGTCGAGTTCGCCAACCAGCTGCGCGACCGCGGCATGGGCGTGCGCCAGGCGATCGAAGAAGCGGCGACGATCCGCCTGCGCCCGGTGATGATGACGATGATCTGTACCGTGCTCGGCGGGCTGCCCTTGGTGCTGGCGCAAGGCGCCGGGGCCGAGGCTCGCATCGCGCTCGGTTGGGTGATCGTCGGCGGGCTCGGCCTCGCGACGATCTCAACGCTGTTCCTGACGCCTGTCGCCTATCTGCTGCTTGGCCGCTTCATCACGCCGAAGGTCGCCGAAGAGAACCGGCTCAAGCGCGAGCTCGAAGAARCCGCCTATACCGGCGTGGAGCCTGCGGAATAACGACACAGAACTGATATTGGTCAATCTGCGACGGATTTGCCGCCGCAAGCGATGACATGGCGCGTCCGATTCTGTATCAGTCCTCGCAGTCGGCGGAGCGCATGACTTTTTCTTATGCAGAACGGGATACGAATGAGCCTGAAATCGATCACTCTCGACGAACTTCAGGCCAGTGTCGGCAAGGAAGTTGGCGTCTCGCCATGGCGCACGGTCACACAGTTGATGATCGACCAGTTCGCCGACGCTACCGACGACCACCAGTTCATCCACTGTGACCCCGAACGTGCTGCCAAGGAAACACCCTTCGGCGGCACCATCGCGCATGGTTTTCTGACACTGTCGCTGCTTTCGGCCATGACCTTCGACACGCTTCCCTCGGTTGAGGGCGGCAGCATGGGCATCAACCAGGGCTTCGAGGAGTTGAAGTTCGTGGCTCCGGTGAAGACCGGTTCGCGCATCCGCACCCACTTCGTGCTGGCCGAGCTGAAGATCCGCCCGTCCGGCTGGATCCAGGCGACGCATGAGGTGACCATCGAGATCGAGAACTCGAAGAAGCCGGCACTGACCGCGCGCTGGCTGACGCTGACTTTTGTCGAGCCCTCGCGCGAAACCGCCTGAACATACTTCGTCAATTCGTAGTCCTGATGAGCTACCGCGCTTGCCTTGCCGCGTTCCGGACCGGCGTATAAAGTCGCCGGCTTCGAGTGCGTGAAGTCAACAAGGCGTATCCGTGTCCAGCATTGCCGCAAACCGACGTGGGCTCCACAAGGCCGAACTCAGGGCCGAACTGGTAGCAGCCGCCCATGCGCTGGTGCGGGAAGAAGGCTATGAGGGCCTGACCATCCGCAAGCTTGCAACGCGGGTCGGTTATGCCCCGATGTCGGTCTATTCCTACTTCGCCGACAAGCAGGAAATCCTGATGGCGCTCGCCGAGGATGCCTTCATCGACCTGGCGCGACGGATGCGGCAGAACCGACCTCACGATCCACTCGAAGCGGTCCACGCAGCCCTCACCGAATATGCGGAGTTCGGGCTTGGCAATCCGAACGAATACCGGACCGTGTTCATGACCGAAAAGCAGAAGCCGCCGGTCGGAAAGACCTTTGCCGAGATGGAACGAGGCAACCCGGCATTCCAGGTGATCCTGGAGCGGGTTGAAGCATGCATCTCGGCAGGCAAGCTGAAGGGCGACGCCCGCGCCATCGCCACGGCCCTATGGACCGTGGCCCACGGGGCGATCTCGCTGCTGATCACGTTTCCCTTCTATCCCTTCGGCGATCCCAAAGCCTATGTGACGCGAATCGGGGATCTCGCTCTGGCAGGACTTGCCGCAAGCGAGACGGCTCCACTCACAGACGAACCCGGCCATTGTTAGAGCCCGCCGGGCAGCATTCAGTGCCTTGAAACCAACGCCTCCGTACGCGTACGGCTAATGCTCTTGCAATACGCAAGGTGCGGCCGTATCTGTAAGTTATCCCGTACATGTACGGTACAAATTTGCGGAGATGGACAATGCGACGGACAATTCTGGCGCTTGCGGCGGTGCTCGCGACGAGCGGCTTGGCAATGGCAAAGGACACTCACAAGACGACGCATGCGCCCTCTGCGTGCAGCGCAACGACGTCCAAGCACAAGCTCGACTGCGGCACGACCGGTGCGATCAAGGAGCGCAGCCCGTCGACGACCAAAAGCGGCCAAGGCCCGCGGCTCGGCTTCGACATGAACCCGTGGATCGTGCCGCCCAAATACTGAGTTCGGGAAGGATTTCGCTATGAAAGCCGCCTGACAGAGCGGCTTTCATATACTTGCGGGGCTGCAGCGGTCAGCTTTTTCTCGGCTCTACCGGTCCACCGGAGATCGTGGTCGACGTCACCGATACCGGGTCGCTGGCCGGAAAGCTGTCCTCAAGCCCTTCGTCGAGCTCTTGTTGCAGCACCTGCTGATCCTTGGGCCGGTCGTCGCTGCGCCGGGCGCGTCTCTCGCGCTTTGGGAGCATCTGTCCCTTTGGTTCGGAAATTGTGGGCATCGCGTGGGTCCCTCTTGAGTCGATGAACAAACGCGTACCCATTCCCGAGGTTCCGAAATCAGCCGTCGCGTGCGGCTTCCGACAGGAAACCGTAGACGTAGTCGGAGAACGAGCGCCAGCACTCGACACGGAAGGCATCCTCTCCGGTCCTGAGCAGCACCATCTCGACCTTGCCCAGCACCGTGCGCGAGGCGGCACCCACCGGGAATGCGGCGAGCGACAGGTCCTGCGGGCAGCCGGCGTTGATGGTGGCTGCGGCATTGGGGCCAGTCACCGATATGCCAACGTTGCGGTGCGAAACATCGACCGCCGAGTGCAGGCCCTTGACCGACGCGCAGTCAGCGAGCGGATCGCCGCCGGCTTCGTCGATGACCAGCCATTCGTCCGGCCCGAGCCAGAGAGCGGTGCGTCCGCCCTTGGTGGCGGAGGTCTTGGGCTTTTGCGGCAAGGCCAGGCCGAGCGCCTTGGAGAGCGCGGCGACAGCGGCCGGACGGGCTCGCAGCGAGATGCGCTGGGCCGGCTCCAGCACCTTGAGCGACACGCCCTGCCCGCCAAGATTTTTGCCAGCGAGTGCGGGGCTTCTAGTGGCGACTGCGACCTTAGCCATTGAGGCGGTCTCCCTTCTCGTCGAAGAACACGGTGCCGGTGACTTCGACCTCGATGACACTATCAGGCATGGGCACGTAGAGCGTTTCGCCGATGCGGTCGCGGCCACCGGCGACAAGGCCCATGGCGATCGAGCGGTCGCAATTCTCCGACCAATAGCTCGACGTGACATGGCCGATCATCTTCATCGGGATTGCCTGCTTGGGGTTCTCGACGATCTGGGCGCCCTCTTCGAGCACTGTGCGCGGATCCCTGGTCTTGAGCCCGACGAGTTGCCTGCGGCCCTTGGCCAGAAGATCGGGACGCATCATGCCGCGAATGCCGACGAAGTCGGTCTTCTTCTTGCCAACAGCCCAGTCGAGGCCGGCATCGTTTGGCGTGACCGTGCCGTCAGTGTCCTGGCCGACGATGATATAGCCCTTTTCGGCGCGCAGCACGTGCATCGCCTCGGTGCCATAGGCACAAGCGCCATGCTTCTGGCCTTCGGCCCACAAAGCTTCCCAGACAGCGCGGCCATAGTCGGCCGGCACGTTGACCTCGAAGCCACGATCGCCGGTGAACGACATGCGGAACAGCCGGGTCGGCACGCCGCAGATTTTGCCCTCGCGCACCGACATATGCGGCATCGCCTCGTCGGATATGTCGATGCCCTCGACCAGCGGCTCGATGATCTGCCTGGAGTTGGGGCCTTGCACGGCGATGACTGCCCACTGCTCGGAGATCGAGGTCAGCCAGACGTCGAGATTGGGGAACTCGGTCTGGAGATAGTCCTCCATGTGGTTCATGACGCGCGCCGCACCGCCGGTCGTCGTCGTCACATGGAAGCGGTCAGCAGCAAGGCGGCCGACGACGCCGTCGTCATAGATGAAGCCGTCCTCGCGCAGCATGATGCCATATCGGCAGCGCCCGACTTCGAGCTTCTCCCACGGGTTGGTGTAGAGCAGTTCCATGAACTTGGCCGCGTCCGGGCCGACCACCTCGATCTTGCCGAGTGTCGAAGCATCGAACAGGCCGGCGGCCTTGCGCACGGTGACGCATTCGCGGTTGACGGCGGCATGCATGTCTTCGCCGGCGCGTGGAAAATACCACGCGCGCTTCCATTGGCCGACATCCTCGAACACAGCACCATGCCCTTCGGCCCAATTATGGGTCGCGGTCTTGCGCGTCGGGTCGAACAGCCCGTGACGGGCATGGTTGACGATGGCCCCGAAGGTGACCGGCGTGTAGGGTGCGCGGAAGGTGGTGAGGCCTACCTGCGGAATGTCCTTGTCCAGCGCCTCGGCGGCGATGGCGAGGCCATGCATGTTGGACGTCTTGCCCTGGTCGGTGGCCATGCCGTTGGTGGTGAAGCGCTTGACGTGCTCGATCGAGCGCATGCCTTCATGCACCGCCTGGCGGATGTCCTTGGCGGTGACGTCGTTCTGGAAATCGACGAAGGCCTTGACCTTGGTATCGGCGCCAGCGCCCGGGCCAGCACCCAGCATGCCGCCGCTCCAGCCTTCGGAAGCCTCGACCTTGAGGGCAACGCCCCTGGACGACTTGGCGCCAGCATTCTTCGCTGCTTCCGCACCTGCCGCGAGCGCCTGCTCGACGGTGTCTTCGAGCGAGTCGGAACCGTTGCAGGCGCCGACAGATACGCAATCCTGGGCGTAAGTGCCGGGCAGGAAACGCTTGGTCGCGTCATCGAAGGCAACCTTGCCGCGCGACTGCGAGAACATGTGCACCGACGGTGTCCAGCCGGCAGACATCAGCAGCGCATCGACAGCGATCGTGCGTTCCGCGCCGCCGGCCTTGGCCTGCACGGTCATCGACTTGATACGCTGGCTGCCATTGGCGCTGGTGACAGCACGGCCATGATTGACCTCGATGCCGAGAGCGCGCGCCTCGTCGACCAGCGGGCCGGTCGGGTTGTCGCGCAGGTCGACGATGGCAGCGATGCCGACGCCAGCCTTCTTGAGGTCGATCGCGGCACCATAGGCACTGTCATTGGCGGTGTAGACGCCGACTTGCTTGCCGACGACGACGCCATAGTGGTTGAGGAAGGTGCGCGCGGCGGATGCCAGCATCACCCCGGGGCGGTCGTTGTTGGCGAAGACCATATGGCGTTCGATCGCGCCGGTGGCCAGGATGACGCGTTTGGCGCGGACCTGCCACAGCCGCTCGCGCGGCTCGTCGCGGCCGGGACGTGCCACGTGGTCGGTGACGCGCTCGACGAGGCCGACGAAGTTCTGGGCGTAGTAGCCGAATGCCGTTGTGCGCGACAGCACGGTGACATTGTCCATGGCGGCGAGCTTGGCGACGGTCGCCTGTGCCCAGCTCCAGCCATCCTGGCCGTCGATGACAGCACCTTTTTCATAGCGCAAGGCGCCGCCGAAATCGGCCTGCTCGTCGCAGATAATGACACGCACGCCTGTCTCGGCAGCCGCAAGGGCAGCAGCGAGACCAGCAGCACCGCCGCCGAGCACCAGCACCTCGCAATGGGCATAGCGTGCGGAATAGTGGTCGGGGTCGGCCTGATCGGGTGCTACGCCCAGGCCCGCCGCGGAGCGGATGGTGGGCTCGTAGAACTTCTTCCAGGCAGCCTTCGGCCACATGAAGGTCTTGTAGTAGAAGCCGGCCGAAAAGAACGGCGAGCCAAGATCGTTGACCGCGCCGACGTCGAAGGAAAGCGACGGCCAGCGGTTCTGCGAATTGACGGTGAGGCCGTCATAAAGTTCCTGCACCGTGGCCCGTACATTGGGCGTCTTGCGCGCCGCATCGCGCTCGACACTCACCAGCGCGTTGGGTTCCTCGGCACCCGCAGACAGGATGCCGCGCGGGCGGTGATATTTGAACGAGCGGCCAACGAGATGCACGCCATTGGCGAGCAGTGCCGATGCCACGGTGTCGCCGGCAAGGCCGGTCATCGGCTTGCCGTCGAAGGTGAAACGCGCGGTCTTGGCAGGCGTCAGGCGGCCCTGGCCGGAAATGCGGTAGGAACCGGCCATCATGCCTCTCCCTTGGTCGAGCGCTTGGCCTTTGGCTTCACGTTCAGTTGGTCTGGCGGGCGATTGGCCCAGGCAGCTGGCCCCCCTTCGCTCGACAATGTCGAAATGTCGGGCTTCGGCTCACCTGCCTTGTAGGTCAAAAGGAACCGGTCGGTGATGGTGTCGCGGGCGGCGTTGAAGAAGCGCGCGCAACCATGGATGTGGCGCCAGCGCTCGAAGATGACGCCCTTGGGGTTCGAGCGGATGAAGAAGAATTTTTCGAAATCCTCGTCGCTTTCAGCCGCGATGTTGTTCGAACGCGCGATGTGGGCCTCGCCGGCGTTGCGGAATTCGAGCTC
>NZ_JBFUKO010000177.1:0-8980 GCF_056400805.1 Aminobacter sp. P4_H6_2 | reverse complement strand
GCACCGCGCATGCTTCGGGTGCGGACTTTATGGTGCCCAGCCTGATGGTTGTTCCGCTCTTGCTGGCCTCGGTCAGATAGGCCGCTTCGCCCCACTTGAGTGTTTCGGTCAGCGGGCCAATACCTTCGGTTTCCTTGGCTACCGCAAATACGATCTCGCGAATCTCCAACAGACGCGCCCGCACCGGCTCGGAGTAGCGCGATAGCGCTTCGGCAACGAGACGGGGGACAAGCGGGGTCTTCATGGCGCTACCTTGAGAGGCAGGTGAACATCGGTGCGCAGTTCGTTTTGCGGCACCTCACGTGGGTCGTTGAGATAGGCTTCGAAGATTGGAGCATCATCCGGCTCATAGCCGGAAGCGGGCAGCCACACGCCCAGAAACCAGCGATAGGCACCGCGCATATCGGCATAGGGACCTGTGTAGCTCAGTTTCGCATATAGCCCGCCGCGCAGAACCGTCTCCACCAGTGGTGCATCGATTGTGACGGAATTTGCCACCGGCAGGCAGGCACGCGAGCGCAATTCCTCCTCAGGCCCGAGATCGGGATCGTCGAAAAACACCCCGATCATGGCGGGCTGGACCGGCAGGGCATGACGGGCGACAAGCTCGGAAAAGAGCCTGCCCATGGCATGGTCGATTTCCATGTAGGAGCCCGTGTGTTCGACCCCGGCACATCGCCGCTCTGGCAAGGTCTCCACCGTCACGGGGAAGGCGCTCGCATCGCTGGCCGCATGGGCAGCCTTAAAGGCGGCGTGCGAGCCTTTTCCACGGTAGGCAGCGGGGCTCACGCCGAACGAGTCCTTGAAGGCCCGCCCGAACGTGTCGGCGGAGCTATAGCCGGCACGCGTGGCGACCGCTCCGATGTCTAGATCGGAGTTGGACAGCCGATCAGCCGCGCGCTGGAGCCTTAACCTGCGGAACGTTGCGGCAATCGTTTCTCCGCGCATGGCCGAGTAGATTCGGCTCCAGTGATAGGGAGAAAGACAAGCGACCTCCGCCAGTCGGTCAAAGGAGAGATCATCCTCCAGATGGGCATAGACGTAATCAAGCACCCGGTTAAGGCGGTCGTTGTAATTTTCCTGGCTGTGCATAGGAGCCCTCTGTCGTGCTTTGAAATCATAGAAAGTCTTGCACGACGTGGACAGGCAAATCCTGCGGAAGTGCGCATAGTGGGTCTCCACGCGCCATCCTGCGAATTGAAGCGCTATGCATCAGCGCTTGGCTATGCGGTTGTCGTCGCCGCCTCCTGCCTGGCCGCAACCGGCCTTTCGACCTTGAGCACGAACACCACAAGCGCCAGGAATACGCCGCCCACAGCGGAAGCATCGCTTATAGGACAAACATACAAAAAGAACAGTACAAGAACACGTCAAATCTGTTCATGCCGGCGAGGGCATCAGGCGACCGGATGCCCCTCGCTTGCCTCGAGGATCGCAAACCATTGCTGACGCTCGAGCACCACATCCAGCGCCTTGGCCAATTGCGCAAGCCGCGCCGGCTTCATCGTGCCGAGCACCGGCACCAGCCGCGCCGGATGGCGTAGCAGCCAGGCGATGGCAATTGTTGCGATATCATGGGCGCCGGTTTCGGCCGCGGCGACAGTAAGCGCCGCGCGCACCTTGTGCTCGTGCGCACCGTCGCCGGTGAACAGCGAGCCGCCGCCGAGCGGCGACCAGATCATCGGCGCGTAACGCAGCCTCTGCGCGTGGTCGAGCCGGCCATCCGTCAGTGCCGAGGTCTCCAGCACCGAATGCTCGATCTGGTTGGTGACGAGAGGAAATGGCAGCCTTGAAGCCAAAAGGTCGAATTGCTGCGGCGTGAAGTTGGACACGCCGACTGCGCGCACCTTGCCGGCCGACACCAGCCGCTCAAAGGCGGCCGCCGTCTCGTCGGCATCCATCAGTGGGTCCGGCCGGTGGATCAGCACAAGGTCGAGATAATCGGTGCCAAGGTTCTTGAGCGAGCGTTCGACGGATGAGGTGATGTGGGCGGCACCGGTGTCGTAATGTTTGAGCCGGTTCGCCGGGCGGTTGACCGACTTCAGCATGATGCCGCATTTGCTGATGAGCTCGATGCTGTCGCGCCTGCCCTTGAAGCGGGCAAGGCCGGCGCCAAAGGCTTCTTCGACCGCATAGTCGCCATAGATGTCGGCATGGTCGAAACTGGTCAGGCCAAGGTCGATCGCCGTATCGATGAGCCGCGCTACAGCCTCAGTGCTCGGGCTTTGACCGTCCAGCAGGCGCCAGGCGCCGAACACCAACCGCGAAAGCGATGGACCACCGGGCACAAGTTCAATGCGTCGGGCGGAAACCATGGAGATCGGCCTCAGATCGGGTTGTTGAACGTGTCGCAGTCCGACAGCTTGCCGCTCTTGAAGCCGGCGGCAAACCAGCGCTGGCGTTGTGCCGAGGTGCCGTGGTTGAAGCTTTCCGGCACGACGTAACCTTGCATGCGCTTTTGCAGCGTGTCGTCGCCGATCTGTCGGGCGGCGTTCAGCGCCTCTTCGATGTCGCCTTGCTCGAGCAGACCCTTCTGATCGGTATAGTAGCCCCAGATGCCGGCGAAGCAGTCGGCCTGAAGCTCGACGCGCACCGACATGGCGTTGGCGTCCGCCTCGCTCATGCTCTGCCGCATCTGGTTGAACTTGGGCAGGATGCCGGTCAGGTTCTGGACGTGGTGGCCGACCTCATGGGCGATGACATAGGCTTCGGCGAAATCACCGGAAGCCCCGAACTGCTTGGACAGCTGGTTGAAGAAGGCCGTGTCGAGATAGACCTTGCGGTCGCCGGGGCAATAAAACGGGCCCGACGCCGCCGAGGAATAGCCGCAAGCCGAATTGACCTGGCCGGAAAACAGCAGCAGCTTGGGTTCCTGGTATTTCAGCCCCTCGGCCTGGAAGATGCCATTCCAGGTGTCTTCGGTCTCGGCCAGCACCGTGGAGAYGAACTGGGTCATCTCATCGTTTGCCGGCGCACCGCCCTGGGTTACCTGGCCGCCGCCGGTGCCTGAGCCACCGCCATCCGAAAGTATCTGCATAGGATCGATGCCGCAGGCACGCAGTGCGAAAAACAGCACCACAAGGATGATGATGCCCGAAAGTCCGCCGCCGCCCGTCGAGATGCGCGGTCCCATCGGCAGGCGTCCGCCACCGCCGAGCCCGCCGCCAAGGCCTCCGCCGCCATCGCCGCGCGCATCCTCGACATTGTCACTCTGGCGACGGCCTCTCCAGCGCATAGGCGTATCCTTGATGTTTCATGTCGCGGGGTCGGCTCCGCTCACTGAGACAATTAGCCCAACGCCAGCGGCAAGTCACAGGGTTTTTGGTTGTGCCATGCAGCTGAGTTCGCGGCCAATTCAGCTTTTCTGCTTGGCGCCCGCACTCTTGCCATCGGAGCTTTTGGAGCGCTCCTCGAAGCGCTTTTCGCCCTTCTTGAAGTCGTGGCCAGTCTTGGCCTCGACCTTGCGTTCTTCCTTGGCCGCCGCCTGCCTAAGGCCCTTGGCAGCTTCTTTTCCCTTTGGTGTCGGCGCTTGTGTGATGGCCATCGTTCATTCCTCCTGAGCGCCAGTCCATTCAGGCGCCAAGGCTAACGCGAGCCGACAGCACTTGTTCCCGGTTTGCGGAAGCTTGGCCAGCCAGCAATCGTCACCGCCCGCAACAGCCATTCCAGCGGGCCATAGGAGAAGCGCGCCATCCACCAGCGGCTGAGCACCAGCTGAACGCCGAAGATTCCCACGGCGAGAAGCAACCCACCAAGCGGCGACACCTGGCCCATCAGCCTGAAGCCGTAGGCATAAAACAAGGTGGCGCACACAAGTGATTGCAACAGGTAGTTGGAGAGCGCCATGCGCCCTGCCGGCGCCAGCACGTTGGGCAGACGCCGAAAGCGATGGAAGGCGAACATCGCCAGCGCGACATAAGCCCCTGTCAAAAGCGGCGCGGTCAACAGGCCGATCGCCAGGCCAGGCAAGTCCCACACAGTGCCGACCAGATAGATCGACGTCCAGCCGTACAACGCGGCCCCAGGCAGGCCGATGATCAGACCGGCAGAAAGCATGCGTCGCAGCAGCGGCAGGTAGTGGTCGAGCTGTACAAACATCTGCCGCTTGCCGGCAACGAGGCCGACGAGAAACATCGCCAGCGCGCACGGCCCTTGCATCAGGCCGATCACCACCCAGACATTGCCAAGTTCGCTCAGATGCTGGGCGATCACGGTGCTTGGCGCGCCGAGATAGGCCGCCAGCGCAGCTTTCCCTTCGGCCAGGCCGACAGCCGGGTCGAGCGCCACCGGGTCCAGCATCTGCAGCATTCCAACTGCGCCCCACGCCAGCGCGGTACCGATCACCAGCCATCGCGCCAGCCGCAGCGCCCTGGCCTCCTCGATGTTGCGCAGCCAAAGCAACACCACGCCAAGCACGGCATAAGTGGTCAGGATGTCGCCATGAAACAGCAGCACCGCATGCATGAAGCCGATGGCCCATAGCCCGGCCTGTCGCCGCAGCAGGCGCGGCACGAAAGCCTCGCCGGCGCGCTCCGCCGACTGCATCTGCAGGGTGAAGCTGTAGCCGAACAGGAACGAAAACAGCAGGTAGAACTTTGTCTCGAACAGGAAGGCGATGACGAACCGCACTGCAGAGTCGAGCGGTGTGGCAAAGACCGGTTCGCCAACGCCCAAGCCGTAGTAGGGCGAGGCAAAAGCGGTGATGTTGACGACGAGGATGCCGAACAGCGCGAAACCGCGCAGCGCGTCGACATAGGTGATCCGCTCTTGTTTGGAGGATTTCACGGTTATCGCACTCATGGCTTCGCGCTTTCGTTGGCGACATCCATACCCGGGCGCAAAAACCGCCCGAGCAGGATGCGCATCGTCTTGTGCTGGTCGGCTGGCTTGAATTCGGCGTCGACAGCCACGCGGCTGAAGATGCCGTCGATGAGGGCTGCGATCCACGTCGCCGCATCGGCCATGTCGAGCGTGGCATCGAGCTGGCCGCGCGCGCCAGCCTCGGTCAGCAGGCCTTGCAAGGCCGCGCGCAACTCGCCGTCGTTGCGCCCGACGAGAACGGCAATCGCCGGCTCGCGCCCCGCCTCGGCAGCGATTTCAAGCGCCAGCGACGAGAACTCGGCATCAGCGGCGAGCGTCAGCACGATGTCCATGAACTCGACCAGGGCGCCGTAAAGGTCGTCGCGCGCGCCAAGCGCCTTGAACAGCCCCACGGTCTCCTCGCCTTCCTGCTCAACGATGGCGGCAATGATCGCCTGCTTGCTGGGAAAATAATGAAACAGGTTGCCCGGGCTCATACCGACCGCGGCGCAGATCTCGGCGGTGCTGGTCTGGTGAAAGCCTTTCCTGGCAAAACAGGTCTTGGCCGCGCCGATGATGGCCTGCCGTCTGGCGGCGTGCTTTTCGGGATCTATCTTCCRCATTTCGTGGCATCCAATTAATTAATAGACTAGTCGATCTATTAATTATCAAAACATGGGCGGTGTCAAGCAGCCGGCAATCGCATCGCGCGTTGAGGGCACCATTGCCCACTCAGCCGGGGCTTGCCAAAACCTTGGCTTCCGGTATTATTGCAAATGACTTGCAACTGCGATTAGAGGGGCGTCCGTTGGACTCTTACACCCGGCCCGCCGTCGACAACGAAGGCTGGCGGACCGCCAGGGGCGAAGGGTCGCTTTCGGAGGTCCATCGATCAATCCCCGTCCACACCAGCGGCTCAAGCTGGCGCAGGGCCGCCGCCTTCGTCGGCCCAGGCTATCTCGTTGCCGTCGGCTACATGGATCCGGGCAACTGGGCGACGTCGATCGCAGGCGGGTCGCGCTTCGGATACACCTTGCTGGTCGTTGCGCTGGTTTCCAACATCATGGCGATCGTGCTGCAGTCGCTCTGCGCGCGGCTCGCCATCGCTTCGGGGCGCGATCTGGCGCAGGCCTGCCGCGACGCCTTTCCTCGCCCGGTCGCTTATGTCTTATGGTTCATGGCCGAAACCGCCATCATCGCCACCGACATCGCCGAAGTCATCGGCACCGCGATCGGCCTCAATCTCATCTTCGGCATTCCCCTTGAGATCGGCGTCGTCATCACCGCGCTCGACGTCTTCCTGATCTTGTACCTGCAGAAGCTCGGCTTTCGCTGGGTCGAAGCCCTCATCATCACCTTGCTCGGCGTCATCGCCGTCTGCTTCGCCATCCAGGTCGCGCTCGCCGATCCGGATTGGGGCGCGGTCATCACGGGCTTCGCGCCGACCACCGAGATCGTCACCAATCCCGAGATGCTCTACCTCGCGCTTGGCATCCTTGGCGCCACCGTGATGCCGCACAATCTCTATCTGCATTCCGGCATCGTCCAGACGCGGGCCTATGGCGACACCTTGGTGGAAAAACGCCAGGCGCTGAAATACGCCACTTGGGATTCGACCATCGCGCTGATGTTCGCCTTGCTGATCAACGCCTCGATCCTGATCCTCGCGGCGGCAGCCTTTTACAACACCGGCCGCACCGAGGTCGTCGAGATCGGCGAGGCGCATGCGTTGTTGGCGCCGCTTCTCGGCCTCGCCATAGCACCCACGCTTTTCGGCATCGCGCTGCTTTGCTGCGGCATCAATTCGACCGTGACCGCAACGCTCGCCGGCCAGATCGTGATGGAGGGTTTCCTCCACATCAAGCTGCCGCCTTGGCTGCGCCGCCTGGTCACCCGCGCAATCGCCATTGTTCCGGCGGCGGCGGTTACCATCTGGTACGGCGACAGCGGCACCGCGAAGCTGTTGATCCTGACCCAGGTCGTGCTCAGCCTTCAGCTATCCTTCGCTGTCTTTCCCCTGTTCATCTTCACGGCCAGCAAGGAAAAGATGGGCGCGCTGGTCGCCCCGCGCTGGCTCATCGCCTTCGCAACGCTGATTGCCCTTGTGATCGCCGCTCTCAACATCAAGCTGCTGGTCGACTTCGTCCTGAACTGAAGCGCCAACTGACGTCCGCACCCCGGCACTACCCTAACGCGCCACGGCAACGCCCATCGACCTGCGGCTCACCGCGAGCACGGCAAGCGCTACCAGCGGAAAGGCCGCAGCGACGAGGCCGAGATCGGACGGCTTGGCGAACTCCAGCACGCGCCCGCCAATGACGGTGCCCAGCGCTATGCCAAAATAGAGCGCCGATGCATTGAGCGACAGCGTCAGATGCGCGACTTCAGGGCCGAAGCCGACGATGCGGCTTGCCTGCGCCGGCGGGAACGCCCAGCCGATGATACCCCACGGCACCATCAGGCCAATCAGCACCGGTCCGGCGACATGGTGCGGCAGAAGCTTGAGCGTCAGTGCAATGGCGATGCAGAAGCCCGACGACATCAACAGCGAGATCACCACCATGCGCGTCGCACCGATGCGGTCCGCAAGATAGCCGCTCGACAGATTGCCGATGACAGCGCCGGCGCCGAAGGCGAGCAGCATGCCCGGAAGCGCCATGGACGGCAGCCCCGCCCCTTCCAGCGCCAGCGGCGCGATGTAGGAGATCACGGTGAAGCCGCCGGCGAGATAAAGCAGCGTCACCAGAAGCGACGGCAGGATGCCGGGCCGAGCAATCGCGGTGAAGCGCTCGGCGAGCGTCAGCTTGATGCCGCGCGACCCCCTGGGCAGGCGCACCCACAGGATCGCGGCGCAGGAGATGCCAAGCAATGCGATGGCAACAAACGTTCCGCGCCAGCCCCACATCGTGGCGATCAGCGAGCCCACCGGCGCGCCGAGCGCCACGGCAAATGTCGTTCCGCCAACGACAACGGCAATAGCCCGCGCCCGGTGCTCGGGTCCGGCCAGCGATACGGCGGTAGCTTGCGCTGTCGCCGCATAGAGCCCAGCCGACATGCCCATCACGATCTGGCCGACCAGAAGCCCAGCAAATGAACCRCTTGTCGCGGCAATGATGTTGCCGAAGACGAAGACCAGCATGGTTGCCACCAGCACGCGGCGCCGGTCGATTTCACCTGCGAGCGCCGACAAGACAGGCGCGCCGATCGCATATGCGAGCGAAAACGCCATGATGAGGTAACCCGCAAAGGGCACGGAGACATGGGCGTCGCCGGCGATTGCTGGCAAGAGGCTGGAGAACACGAAGCCGACGGTGCTCATGGCAAACGAGCCGACCGCGAGCCAGATAAGGCGCTTGTCCATGACATTGTCCTTAGTTCAAAATATATTGAACTATTGAACTTATCGCAACGTCATGTCAATCTGCGTCTTGTCGGCTCCTGCCAGYCTGGTGTCAGCAGCTGCCACCGAGCCTTGAACAGCCCTCGCCACACAGTTACCTTCAAGCCATGTCCGTACTGCACCCGAACATCGACCAGAT
Source organism: Aminobacter sp. P4_H6_2 (assembly GCF_056400805.1). Classification (NCBI taxonomy): domain Bacteria; kingdom Pseudomonadati; phylum Pseudomonadota; class Alphaproteobacteria; order Hyphomicrobiales; family Phyllobacteriaceae; genus Aminobacter; species Aminobacter sp. P4_H6_2. Next base: position 641 of record NZ_JBFUKO010000177.1, on the reverse strand, counting down.
CACCCTGCCCAACGTCCTTGCCGCTCTGGGCGACCAGACACGGCTTGCCATCGTCGGCTATCTCGCCCGCAACGACGGTATGCCGGTGAACTGCGGGCAGTTCCTCGGATTCGGCTCCAAGACCAATCTCAGCTATCACCTCGCCAAGCTGCGCGAAGCAGGTATCACCCACACCGAATTGTCGGGAACGAGCCGGCTGATCTCGTTGCGCCGCACCGATCTCGACAGGCGGTTTCCCGGCCTGCTCGACTCGATCATCGCCACCGCACAGCATATCCCGGCACCCGAACGCCTGAAGCAAGAAGACTAGCCCAGGCACAGCTTTCGCCGAAGGAAAACTCAGATGCGCATCGCCGTCATCGCCGACATCCACGGCAACATCCTCGCCCTTGACGCTGTGCTCRCCGACCTCGCCCGGCGCGGCGGGGCCGATGTCGTCGTCAATCTGGGCGATACAGTCTCCGGCCCGCTATGGCCCGGCGAAACAGCCGAGCGGCTGCAGGCGCTCGACTGGCCGACCGTGCGCGGCAACCACGACCGCCGCGTCGCCACCGATCCCCTCGACGAAATGAGGCCGTCCGACCGCTTCGCCAATGATCGCCTGACGCCTGCCCAGCGCGGCTGGCTGGAGGCGCTGCCAC
>NZ_JBFUKO010000176.1:0-8986 GCF_056400805.1 Aminobacter sp. P4_H6_2 | reverse complement strand
CTACCTGAATGCTCGATGCACGGGCTGCGGAAAGCTGGCGCAACGGTTGCGGCGGAAAACGGCGCAACCGACGAACAGTTGATGGCAATTTTCGGATGGACCACGAAGGCGCAGACGACGCACTACACCAAGAAAGCGAACCGCCGGCGACTCGCTGCGAGTGCCGCTGACAAGCTAAACCCGGAACAAAAAATGGACGGAATTGTCCCACTCGTTCAGGCCATTGGAGAAAGTGGGACAAAAAAGGCGAATTAGCCTTTAATATCAAAGCCCTCGAAAAGGGTTGGTGCCCCTAGCCGGAATCGAACCAGCACTCCTTGCGGAACTCGATTTTGAGTCGAGCGCGTCTACCAATTCCGCCATAGGGGCCTGTCCTAGATGGACAGAATGGTCGCGGACTATACGGTTGAGCCGCCCTCCGTCAACTGGGCAGCGGCGTCTTTCTTCAACTTGATGCCACGATCTCACCGTCCTCACCGACGCGATCATCAGTGGCAGCTGTGCCTTTGGGTGTGGTCATGCGACAGATTGTGCCGGTTACCCCAGCTTGTGCATTCGTGAAGCCCCCAAGCATTGTGCGCCCCAGCAATTCTTCCTAAACAGGCAGCGCACATTTCAAGGGGGCCCGATGCTTCGCCGACTCTACGACTGGACCTTGTCGCTCTCGGCAAGGAAATCCGCCGAATGGTGGCTGGCCTTCATTGCCTTCGTCGAAAGCTCGGTCTTCCTGGTGCCCGCCGACGTGCTCTATTTGCCGATGGCGCTGTCGCGCCCAGACCGCGCCTATCGTTATGCGATCGTGGCAACCGTGGCCTCGGTGCTTGGCGGCATAGCCGGCTGGTATATCGGCCACTACGCCTTCGAGGCGGTGGCCAAGCCCGTGCTGGAATTTTACGGCAAATATGACGAATTCGAAGCGTTGAAGCTGTCGTCTGGCACCGGCATCATCTTGTTGATGCTGGTGACGTCGGGCCTTTCGCACCTGCCGCCGATCAAGGTGGTCACCATCCTGTCGGGCGTCATCGGTTTTCCGCTCGGCTGGTTCATCGTCTCGGCGATCATTGCCCGCGGCGCACGTTTCCTGTTCCTGGCCTGGCTGCTCAGGACCTATGGCGAGCCGATCAGGAACTTCATCGAAAAACGCCTTGGCCTGCTGGCAGGCCTCGCGGCGGCTGCCCTCATTTTGCTTTATCTTCTCGTCAGATACCTGCACTGAACGGCAGATGCCGGTAACAACAGCTGGGCACCAAAGAATGACCTCCCTCGCCTCCCCGACCGGCCGCAGCCAGACGCTGACCGCAATCTTCCTCGCCGTTGCCATGGCTGTTGTCGTCGGCACGGCGCTGGGCTTCCAGCACTTGGGCGGCTACATGCCCTGCAAGCTCTGCCTCGAGCAGCGCACGCCCTATTATGTCGGCGTGCCGCTGATGGCGCTGGCAGCACTTTCGTCGGCGATGCACTGGCCAGCCTGGCTGACGCGCGGCTTGCTGGCCGTCGGCGGGCTGCTGATGCTCTACGGGCTCTATCTCGGCGGCTATCATGCCGGCGTCGAATGGCGCTGGTGGGCAGGCCCGACCGACTGCGCGGCGGTGAGCGGCACGATCGACACCGGCGGCAAGGGGCTCCTGGACGTCCTCAATGACGTTGTGCCGCCGCGTTGCGAGGATGCGGCGCTGCGCGTGCTCGGCCTGTCCTTTGCCGGCTGGAACGTGCTCGCCAGCGCGTTCCTGGCTGTGGTTGCCCTGCGCGGTGCGTTCGCGAAGGCTTGATGATCGTTTCCTTCTCCACGTTCACGGGGAGAAGGCGGCTGAGCGTAGCGAAGCCGGATGAGGGGCTACGCCAACGTTCGAGAGCTTGTGCTGCCCCTCATCTGCCTGCCGGCGTTCGATGCTCAAAAAGCCAAGCAATTGGCTTTTTGCCCGCTGCGCGGACCGCACCTCACCTCCTCGTAAACGGGGAGAAGAACGAAAGCCTCTACGGCTCCAGCTCGACATCCCAGTAGAGATAATCCATCCAGCTTTCGTGCAGATGGTTGGGCGGGAACAGCCGGCCATTGTTGTGCAGGTCGTGCACCGTCGGCTGGAACGGCTTTTGCAGCGGCCACATCTTGGCCTGCGCCGGCATCAGCCCACCCTTCCTGAGATTGCAGGGCGAGCAGGCGGCAACGACATTTTCCCAGGTCGTCGCCCCACCGCTGTGGCGCGGGACGACGTGATCGAAGGTCAGATCCTCCGGCGTGCCGCAATACTGGCACTGGAAACGATCGCGCAGGAACACGTTGAAACGCGTGAAGGCGGGATAGCGCGACGGCTTCACATAATGCTTCAGGCTGACGACACTGGGCAGCTTCATCGAAAAAGTCGGCGAGGAGACCGCGTGATCATATTCGGCAACGATGTTGACGCGGTCGAGGAACACCGCCTTGATCGCGTCCTGCCAGGACCAGAGCGACAAGGGGTAGTAGCTGAGCGGACGATAATCCGCATTCAGCACCAGTGCTGGGAGCCCATCCGGAGACACGGCGACCGTCACTTCCACTACCTCCTCGGTCCTCGAACCTAACGGTGCGAATACTGTAAGCCCGAGGTGACAGGAATGTGAAGCGCCTAGTCGGTCATAAAGCCTGTCAAAAAATCGCGATTTCGCGGATTTAAGCAGGATTTCCGGCCGGCGGTGCACCATCGCGACCGCGGGTCTCGCGATAATACGCCCAGAACAGCCGCGAAGCGACCCCTCGCCACGGCGCCCATGATTCGGCAAGCCGAATCAGTGCCTTTTCGCCGGGGCGCGGATCGATGCCCAGCGCATGGCCGACAGCCGATTGCAGCGCGACGTCGCGGGCGGGGAAAATGTCGGGGTGGCCAGCGGCARACAGCAGATAAACCTCCGCCGTCCAAGGGCCGATGCCTGATATGGCGACCATTGCAGCCATCGCCTCCTGGGCGTCGAGCAGGCAGAGCCCGTCGAGGTCGAGTCCGTCGCTTGCTGCCTGGGCCACTGCCAGCAATGTCCGCTGCTTGGGCCTGGACAGTCCGGCCTCGCGAAAAACGCCCTCGCCGGCGGCGAGCAGCACCTCAGGCGTCAACGGGTCAACAAGAGCAGTGAAGCGGCCGAAGATAGCCCTGGCGCTCGCGGTCGACACCTGCTGGGAAACGATGATCGAAGCAAGGCTGGCAAAACCTGGCTCGGTCAGCCTGAGCGGCACGTCGCCGGCCATTTCGCGCACGGCCTTTAGCCGCGGATCGARCGCGCAAAGCGCATCGAGACCGAGATTGACGTCGTCGAGATTGGAAATCCGGTGCATCGCGTCACTTGTTAGGTTGCGACGGGCAACGTAGCAATCGACAACGCAACCGTTCAATCCGAAACCGCAACGCTCATGACTGCTCCTGTCTTTCGCTTCGCGCCGAGCCCGAATGGTGAACTGCATCTGGGTCATGCGCTTTCTGCGCTGACCAACCAGCGCATGGCCAATGCAACCGGCGGGCGGCTATTGCTGCGCATCGAAGACATCGACGTGACCCGCTGCACTCCGGAATTCGAGGCGGCAATCTTTCGCGATCTCGCCTGGCTTGGGCTTGGTTGGGAAGAACCGGTGCGGCGTCAGTCCGAGCATTTCAGCTGTTATCAGGCAGCGCTGGAGCGGCTGCAGCGCGAGGGGCTGGTCTATCCCGCCTTCATGAGCCGTGGCGAAATCCGTGGCGCCATCATGGATCATGAAGCCACCGGGCAAGATTGGCCGCGCGATCCCGATGGCGCCCCGGTCTATCCTGGTAATGACAAGACGCTGTCGGCGCGCGAGCGTAAGCGACGCATCGATGGGGGCGCCCCCTTTGCCTGGCGGCTCGACACGGAGGCAGCGCTGACGCGACTGAAGGGCCCGTTGAGCTGGCGCGAATGGACAAACGAGAGCATGGGCGCATCGTCCGAGATCGCCGCCGCCCCCCAGCAATGGGGCGATGTCATCATCGCGCGGCGGGAGATTCCCACCAGCTATCACCTGTCCGTGGTGATCGATGATGCGCTGCAAGGGGTGAGCCACGTCGTGCGCGGCCAGGATCTGTATTTCGCGACTTCGGTGCAGCGGTTGCTGCAGGAAGTTCTCAAACTGCCCCAGCCCACCTACTTCCACCACAGGCTCGTGCTCGGGCCGGACGGACGCAAGCTGTCGAAAAGCCAACGCGACACCGGCCTCAGCGCGTTGCGTGAGGCTGGTGAGACGCCCGAGATGGTGATGGCAGGGCTAGGGCTGTAGGAGCCGAGCGAGAGCAGCCTTGAGCAGAGCCAGAACTGAGATGAAGACGAAGGCGCCGCCGAGCCCCCAGGCGGTAGCCAGGCTCAAATTGCGCAAAGTGATGCCGTAGCTGTTGGCAGCCAGCACCGCGCCGAAGAAGCCGGCGGTGAACAGCACCATGTTGCCGGTCGGGCCAAACCCGTCCTCCTTCATGATGGCGTCGAGGGCTGCGCCGAAGAAAAACGCCATGACGGCGACGAAGGCGATCGCCATCATCAGCCAGCCCGGATCCAGATTCCACAACATCCGCGGTCCTTTCACAGGCCGACAATGCAGATCTAAGGGGCGGTTCTACCGGGCCGCCTCCGGGGCATGCTTCATCCGGATCGGATCGTCAGATCAGGTCCGGTGAACCTATGGATCAATCGTTTCATTTTGCTTGTCCTAATATTCGGCATTAGAGCGATTTCGATAAACTTCCTTTCCGGGCGCGGCGTCCGGCGACGCTCGGGGCACCCATGACCTCCACTACAAAGCGGCTGATCCCGGCGACCTTCGTGCTGCTGTGGGCGACCGGCTTCATCGGCGCGCGTTACGCCATKCCATGGGCGGAGCCGTTCACCTTCCTCGCCGTGCGGTTCGTCCTGGCATTCATGGTGCTGGGCGCGGTGATGCTGGTGCTGGGCTCCGGGCGGCTTTCGCGGCGCGCAGCCCTTCATGCCGTGCTCATCGGCATGCTGCTGCACGGGGTCTATCTCGGCGGCGTGTTCTGGGCGATCCACCAGGGCCTGCCAGCGGGATTGTCGGCGCTGATCGCAGGTCTCCAGCCGCTGGTAACGGCAGTGCTGGCCGGCAAGCTGCTTGGCGAAGAGATCCGCCCGCGCCATTGGGTAGGCCTTGCTGTCGGCTTCGTCGGCGTGATGATCGTGCTGTCGCCGAAGCTCGGCACACTCGGCGGCGGCGTGACGTGGCAGACGCTGACGGCCTCCGTCATCGCCATGGCCGGCATCAGCGCCGGCACCATCTGGCAAAAGCGCGTCGGGTCGACCGGCGATCTCGTGACCGGCACCTTCTGGCAATATGTCGGTGCAGCGATCCTGATGGCGGCCGCCTCGATGATCTTCGAGACACGCCAGATGACGGTCAATGGCGAGTTGATCTTCGCCATGGCCTGGCTGGTCGTCGTGCTGTCGATCGGCGCGATCTTTCTTTTGATGGTGATGATCCGCGACGGCGCGATGTCGAAGGTCGCATCGCTGTTCTACCTTGTGCCATCGGTGACGGCCGTCATCGCCTGGCTGCTGTTTGGCGAGCAGCTGTCACTGGTCCAGCTGGTTGGCATGGCGATCGCCACGCTGGGCGTCGGCCTTGCGACGGCTCAACCCGGAACGCGGGCGCGGGCTTCGAGGTAACGGCTGATCGCGGCGTTAAGCTCGCCGCCCAGGATGAAGATCGCAGAGATGATGTAAAGGAACACCACCGCGATCATGATCGAGGCGAGGCCAGCATAGGTGGTGACGTAGGACGAGAAGGTGTCGAGATAGGCGGCGAAGATCGTCGAGCCGATGAGCCAGGCGATCAGCGTGAAGACGATGCCCGGTATGATGCTGAGGAAGCGGCGGCGCCCCGCCGGCAGCCACATATGCACGGCAAACAGGCCAAAGACGATAACACCCGAGGCGATGGTGAAGCGCCACACGGTGATGGTGCCCATATAGGGCTGAATCCACACGAACTTGGCTTCGAGGATGCGCGCAATGATCGGCGCGAAGACCAGAAGTACGGAGATGGCAACGAAGCTGATCGTGGCGATGAGCACGAAAAACAGGCTTTGGGTGCGCCGGAACCAGATCGTGCGCGTCTCGGTAACCCGGTAGGCGCGATTGAGCGAGGTGCGCAACGCCTCGACGCCGTTGGAGGCGAAGAAGGCAGCGAGCACCACGCCGTAGGTCAAAAGGTCGGTGCGCTGCACGGTGAGCACGTTGACCACCTCGCGCGCGATGGGCTTGGCGATCTGGTCGGGCCATGTGTCGAAGACAAGGTGCACGGCGGTTTCGGCAAAGGCGTCGGCGCCGAGGAAGCTTGCAAGCGTGGTGGCGAAGATGAGGAACGGAAACAGCGCCATCAGCGAGGAGATAGCAAGATGACTGGCCATCGCCCAGCCGTCGTCGTCATGGAAATGGCCGGCTGCGTCAAAGAGCACCCGCCTTGTGGCGACGATCCTGCGCATCAGGTCCAGTTTACCGCTCCGTCCGATTGTTTCCAGGGCGCGAATATGGGAAGGGTTTGCCCCAGTTGGCAAGTGTTGGCGGCAGCGAAGTGAACCCGATCAAGGAGTTACGCACGATAATCGTGACCGGCGCGTCGTCGGGCATCGGCGCTTATTGTGCGCGCGCGCTGAAGGCCGAGGGCTGGCGCGTGTTTGCCACCGCCCGCAAAGCCGAAGATCTGGCGGCACTTGAGGCCGATGGCCTCGAAGCGCTCTATCTCGATTACACCGAACCCCAGTCGATCGAAGCGCTGGTCGCAACCGTACTGGAACGTACCGGCGGCAGGCTCGACGCTCTGTTCAACAATGGCGCGCACGCCCAGCCGGGCGCTGTCGAAGATCTGCCGATGGCGGCCCTGCGCGACCAGTTCGAGGCCAATTTCTTTGGCTGGCATGACCTGACCCGGCGCATTGTTCCTGTCATGCGCGCGCAAGGGCACGGCCGCATCGTCAACTGCTCGTCGATCCTCGGGCTGACGCCGGTGCCCTTCCGCGGCGCCTATTCCGCCTCCAAGCATGCGCTCGAAGGCCTGATGTTGTGCATGCGCCAGGAACTTGCCGGCACCGGCATCCATGTCTCGATGATCGAGCCGGGACCGGTGACGTCGAAGATCGCCACCAACGGACTGACCTGGTTCCTGCGCTACATCGACCGCGAGAACTCAGCCCACCACCAAGCCTACCGCGCCCAGCTCGACAGGCTGAACAGCGGCGGCTCCAAATCGCGGCTGAAGCTTGGTCCCGAGGCGGTTCATGCGGTATTGCGACACGCCCTGCTGTCGCCGCGTCCGCGTCCGCATTATGTTGTCACGATCCCGGCGAGAATCGGCGTCGTGCTGAAGCGGATCCTGCCCGCCTCGCTGCTCTACAAGATTTTGGCCCGGCAAGCCTGAGCCGGCAACGGCCAACAGAACTGGAACCTAACATGGCAACCGTATTCCACATCATCGCCATCGCCTTCATGTTCGCCGTCGTGGTCGTTCTGATCCGCGGCCTCATCAACATGCTGCGCGGCGGTTCGTCCAACACCTCCAACAAGCTGATGCAGGCGCGCGTTCTACTGCAGGCGGTGGCGCTGGTGTTCATCATGCTGACGCTCTATTTCACCCGCGGTTAGTCGGAAATGGTCAAGCTCAACAAGATCTACACCCGCACCGGCGACGACGGCACCACCGGTCTCGGCACCGGCGAGCGGCGGCTCAAATCCKACCTGCGCGTCGAGGCCTATGGCGCGGTCGACGAGGCCAATGCCTGCATCGGCATGGCGCGTGTGCACACGGTGACCGAGCATGCCGAAATCGACGCCATGCTGGGCCGCATCCAAAACGACATGTTCGACCTTGGTGCCGACCTGTCGACGCCCGACACCGGCAAGGATCTGGGCTACGAGCCGCTGCGCATCATCGCCAGCCAGACCGCGCGCATCGAAGCCGACATCGACCGGCTCAACGCCGATCTCGCCCCGCTCAGATCTTTCGTGCTGAATGGCGGCTCGCCGGCAGCCGCAGCACTGCATCTCGCCCGCACGGTCGCGCGGCGCGCCGAGCGCGACATGGTGGCTTTGGCCCAGGACCCTGACGAACACGTCAACCGCGAGGGCATCCGCTACATCAATCGCGTCTCCGACCTGCTGTTTGTTGCCGCCCGCGTCGTCAATGACAACGGAAAAGCCGATGTGCTATGGGTGCCCGGCAAGAACCGCTGATTTGACCCCGAAGGACGGAAGCGAGCCGCATGTTCATTCCGCTCTACGATTCCAACCATCTGCGCCATATCCGGCTGCAATATGTAACGTTCGCGCTGATCGCCATCAACGTCATCGTCTATCTGGTGACGACGCTTGGCGGCGAGGAGTTTACCCAGGCGACCGTACTCGGATGGGGATACATTCCCGCGGTGGTTCATGATCTTGCGGACCTGTCGCCCGATCTTGTCGTCATTCCCGAAGACCTGAGCTATCTCACCTATTCCTTCCTGCATGGCGACATCTTCCACCTCGGCGGCAACATGCTGTTCTTGTGGGTGTTCGGCGACAATGTCGAAGACGCGCTCGGCCATTTCCGCTTCCTGGTGTTCTACCTGGCTTGTGCGGTTGCAGGCGCCTTCCTGCATGGGCTGATCCTGCCCGGTTCCGAAATGCCCCTGATCGGCGCCTCGGGCGCCATTGCCGGCATCGTTACCGCCTATCTCATCCTTTACCCCCGGGTGAAGATCTGGGTTCTGGCCTTCGCCCGTATTCCGCTGCGCATCCCGGCCTGGATACCGCTGGTCCTGTGGGTCGGCTTCCAGTTCCTGATGATCGCCATTGGCGGCGATGACGAAGTCAGCTGGGCAGCCCATGTCGGCGGTATCATCGCCGGTGCCATTCTGGTGCTCATCCTGCGGCGCCGCGACGTGCCGTTGTTTGCCGATGCGGAAGACGCAGCCCCGCCCAGCGACAAGGCCGAGGCGGCTGTCATGCCCGAACCCGCAACACCCGAACC
>NZ_JBFUKO010000175.1:0-9042 GCF_056400805.1 Aminobacter sp. P4_H6_2 | reverse complement strand
GTGAATGAGAAGCATCTGGATGATCCCTAGAGTTCGCCGGGGCCGATTTGGGTGCCTTGCGGTTGGTCGCAAAGCCTTTCGCCAAGTGCGGCGAACGGCGCCACCCGCTTGATCAGCGTTTCCACCGTGTCGACGGGCAGAAACAGATCGCGGTTGGCGATGTTGAGAAAGGTAAGCTCGAACGGATTTGCCGAGACGATGACGTGCCGCGGCTGTCGCGGCTCAGGGTCGTCGCCGTCGGATGCGTGTTCCTCGACAAAGGACACGACCCTGCGGCCGCCACTCCAGACACAGGCGAGAACGCCCGAGGCAACCGAAAACGGCCATTCGCTCTCATAGCCGGCACGGCTGATCGTCTGCAGCCGCACCTCGCTCATGTCGGGAATGTGGAACATACCCCTCTCGCCCGCGAGCACGAGCGGCGCCATCGCAACCAGGGTCGCGGCGAACGTCGACATCAGTGCGCCACCGCTGCGAAAAAGAAGCGAGGGGAACGGCGGATCATAGCCACGAGCGGCGTTCCTTCCTCATAATCGGGTTTTCGTGACGGCAGTCGCCGGATCGCCGGTGTTGGGCACGCCAGCGGGCTCGATCAGAAGGATGTGCGTTTCTTCTTCGGCCACGGGGCAATGCTCAACACCCTTGGGCACGACATAGAGTTCGCCCGGTCCCAGAACAACATCGCCGTCCCTGAGCTGGATGCGCAGCCGACCCTTGAGCACGAGGAAGAAGTCGTCGGTATCGGGATGCGAATGCCAGTTGAATTCGCCCTTGACCTTCACGACCATGATGTCGTTGCCGTTGAAACCGGCAACGATCTTGGGCGACCAGCGCTCGTCAAAGAGCGCCAGCTTCTCGGCGAGATTGACTGATTTTTCGGACATTCCCCGCTCCTCAGTGCGCGACCGCCGCCGCTGCCGCCTCGTCGATGAGCCGGCCGGTACGGAAGCGTTCGATGGTGAAGGGCGCGTTGATCGGATGCGGCTCGTCGCGCGCGATGGTGTGGGCAAAGACATTGCCCGAACCCGGCGTCGCCTTGAAGCCGCCCGTGCCCCAACCGCAATTGACATAGAGGCCCGGCACCGGCGTCTTGGCCAGGATCGGCGAACGGTCAGGCGTCACGTCAACGATGCCACCCCACGAGCGCAGCATCTTCATGCGCGTGAACATCGGAAACATCTCGCAGATGGCGTCGAGCGTGTGGTTGATGATGTGCAATCCGCCGGTCTGCGAATAGGAGATGTACTGGTCGGTGCCGGCACCAATGACCAATTCGCCCTTGTCGGACTGCGAGATATAGGCGTGCACGGTGTTGGACATGACCACGCAAGGGAAGACCGGCTTGACCGGCTCCGACACCAGCGCCTGCAACGGATAGCTTTCGAGCGGCATGCGCACGCCGGCCATGTTCATGATGACCGAGGTGTGGCCGGCGGCAACGACGCCGACCTTCTTGGCGCCGATGAAACCCTTCGATGTTTCGACGCCCGAAACGCGCCCATCAGCAGTGCGGCGCACACCGGTGACTTCGCAATTCTGGATGATGTGGACGCCGCGATCGGACGCGCCGCGCGCATAACCCCAGGCGACCGCATCGTGACGGGCGGTGCCACCACGACGTTGCAGCGAAGCACCAACGACCGGATAGCGGGCGGAAGCCGAAATGTTGAGCGGCGGGCAGAACTCCTTGGCCTGCTCGGGCGTCAGCCATTCATTGTCGATGCCGTTGAGCCGGTTGGCATGGACGTGGCGCTTCAGCACCTGCACGTCATGGACGTTGTGGGCCAGCATCATGACGCCGCGCGCCGAATACATGACGTTGTAGTTGAGGTCCTGGGACAGCCCGTCCCACAGCTTCAGCGCGTGATCGTAGATGCCCGCCGATTCGTCATAGAGATAATTGGAGCGGATGATGGTGGTGTTACGGCCGGTGTTGCCGCCGCCGAGCCAGCCCTTTTCCAGCACCGCGACATTGGTGATGCCGTGCTCCTTGGCTAGGTAATAGGCGGTGGCGAGGCCATGCCCGCCTGCGCCGACGATGATGACGTCGTACTCGCTCCTCGGCTCGGGCGAGGACCACTGCTCCTCCCAACCCTTGTGGCCGCGCATCGCCTCCCGGGCTATGGCAAAAACCGAATATTTCCGCATTGTTTCAGGGCCTCGCAGATGCCGCAAGCTTAAGAGCGCGAGGTGTAGCACTAGCGAAATCCAACGACCAGCCTTGCACTGTTTGCGACGGGGCCTGCCGTTTTGCGCCGCCCATCTGCGCCGCATGTATCGGGTGGCTGGCGAACCATCGAATTGCGAATGACGCAACCAGGCCAGCGGACACCCGCAGGCTGCAAGCGCATGGAGCAAGAACGATGTTTGGATTGAACGGAAAAGTCGCGATCGTCACCGGTGCAAGCTCGGGTATCGGCAGGGCGACGGCCATGTTGTTCGCCGACCAGGGCGCCAAGGTGGTGCTGACGGCACGACGGGCGGAGGAACTCAATGCGGTTGCCGCGGAGATCACGAGCGCTGATGGTGAAGCCGTAACGCTTGCCGGCGACATCAGGGACGAGGCATTCGCCAAGGCGTTGGTCGAGCGAGCCGTCGATGCCTTTGGCGGGCTCGACATCGCATTCAACAATGCCGGTTCAGTGGGTGAGATGGGCGACACCACCGGCCTGTCCACACAGGGCTGGCGCGACACGCTCGACACCAATTTGACCAGTGCGTTCGTCGGCGCCAAATACCAGATCCCGGCGATGCTGGAACGCGGTGGCGGCTCGCTGATCTTCACCTCGACCTTCGTCGGCTACACGGTCGGCATGCCCGGCATGGCCGCCTATGCGGCGTCAAAGGCAGGCGTCATCGGCCTGACCAAGGCACTGGCAGCAGAGTTCGGCCCGCGCGGCATTCGCGTCAACGCCTTGCTCCCAGGGGCTGCCGACACCCCGGCGCTGACAGCCAACACCCCGGAAGAACGCGCCTTCATCGAAGGGCTGCACGCACTGAAGCGTATCGCACAGCCCGAGGAAATCGCGCGTTCAGCGCTCTATCTCGCCTCCGAGGCGTCGAGCTTCACCACCGGCACCGCCTTGCTCGCCGATGGCGGTGTTTCGATCAACCGCGTCTAAGCAGACCCCATCCTTCAGGCCGCGCGGGGACGCGCGGCCTTCATGTTGGGCAAGAAGATGGTCAGCAGGCCGAGCAGCGGCAGGAACGAGCAGATCGCAAAGACATAGTCGATGCCCCTGATATCGGCGACGACGCCGAGCACGGCGGCGGCGATGCCACCGATGCCGAAGGCAAAGCCGAAGAAGATGCCGGCGATGAGGCCGACACGGCCCGGCACAAGTTCCTGGGCGAAGACGACGATGGCCGAAAAGGCGGAAGCCAGGATGACGCCGATTACCGCCGACAGCACCTTGGTCCAGAACAGGTCGACATATGGCAGCATCAGCGTGAAGGGCAAAACGCCCAGGATCGAGAACCAGATTACCGTCTTGGCGCCGAAGCGGTCGCCGATCGGCCCACCGAGCACGGTTCCGACTGCCGCGGCTCCCAGGAAGATGAACAGCATGATCTGCGATTCCTGCACGCTCACGCCGAACTTCTGCATGACGTAGAAGGTGTAGAAGCTCGACAGCGAGGCCACGTAGATCTGCTTGGTGAAGACCAAAAGCGCCAGCACCACCAGCGCGATCATCACCGTGCGGCGCGGCAACGGATCGAACAGCGCCGAAGTGGCGCGCTTGGCCCTGCTGACATGATGGCGGCTGTACCAGCCGCTGACGCGGAACAGAACGACGATGCCGACAAGGGCCGCCAGCGAAAACCAGGCGACGCTGGTCTGGCCCATCGGCACGACGATGAAGGCAGCAAGCAGCGGGCCGATGGCCGAGCCGAAATTGCCSCCGACCTGAAACAGCGACTGGGCAAGGCCGTAGCGGCCACCGGAAGCGAGGCGCGCCACTCGCGAGGATTCGGGGTGGAAGATGGCAGAGCCGAAACCGATGAAGGCAGCACCGACCAGCAGCATGGTATAGCTGTGCGCAAAGGCGAGCAGCACCAGCCCGACCATCGTCGACAACATGCCGACCGGCAGCGAATAGGGCATCGGCTTCTTGTCGGTGTACATGCCGATCAGCGGCTGGAGCAGCGAGGCCGTGACCTGGAAGGTCATGGTGAGCACGCCGATCTGCCAGAAATCGAGGCGGTATTCCTCACGCAGCATCGGATAAAGCGCGGTCAGCAGCGACTGCATGATGTCGTTGATGAGGTGACAGAAACTGACCGCGAGCAGAATGGCGAACACCGTTCCTTCAGCGCTTGACTGGCGGGCAGGGATAGCGGTGTCGGTCATATCAGTAGTTCCAGACTGCAAGCGATCATTTCAGAACCCTGCAATAGACGCTGGATGCCGGCGCTGCATGGTGCAACTTCGGCGGGTTAAAGGACCAGCCGCCGAAGTCAATCTCTGGAAGCGCCCGCTATCGGCCGATGTTATGGCTTCAGGCGCTTGGAGATCGGCTCGAATTCGGGCGTTGGCTTGCGCTTGACCGGATCGGGCTCGTTCTTTTCCTGGGCTTCCCAGTACTTCCAGTTCACCTTGCCCGAACCGAGCTCGTAATCCATGCCGTCCCAGGCGTCCTCACGGAAGCTGTAGAAGGCCCAGTGCAGCTTGTCGGCGTCGAGGGGCGCGAGCACGTCTTCGAGATACTGCGTGCAGAACGGCAAGCGGCGCATGCAGCCAAACTCGCCGGCAACGACCCGGTTGCGTGCAATGCCATGGCTGTCTGCCCATTCGACCGGCTGGGCCAGATAGGCCTTGACCCGCTCCGCGTCCCATTTCTGCTCGCCGTCGCCGTAAGGCACCATGCCCGGATACTGGTAGGGCTTTTCGCGCTTCATGTTGGGCGCGCTGGTGGCAGCGTATGGCTCATACATATGGAAAGAGTAGAGCACGCGCTCGTCGGTGAGCTTGGCTGGCCAATAGGAAAAGGCATCGGCCGCCGCATACCAGCCGGAGTCGGCCATGACAGGCGTTGTCGGGTCGACTTCGCGGATCGCCTTGATCATCGTTTCGTAAAAGGCAGGCAGGTCGCTCGCGCTGTCTTTCTGCTTGTCGTACCAGGCTTTCATSGCAGCCGGATCGGCATGCTCGGCGAGGCCATTGCCCTTCTCAGGTGCCGGCTCGTTGACGATGTTGTAGCCGGCGACCGCCGGATGATCCTTGAGCTCGGCGGCGAGATCGCGCCAGAAGGCGGCAGCCTGAGCCCAATAGGCCTTGTCTTTCCACAGGCGACCGTCGAATTTCTTGTCGTTGTTCTGAGCCCAGCGCATGCCCGGCAGCGACAAAGGCGCGATCACCACCTTGAGCCCGGCCTTGTCGGCGCGATCGAGCACGGCCTTGAGGGTTTTCACGTCCGAGGCGACGAGACCTTCATATTTGTCGGCGGTGCCGATCAGGAAGTCGCGCTTTTCCGGCTTCCACTTGTCATAGGACAATCGCACCCAGCTCGCGCCATAGCCGCGCAGGGCGTCGAAATAGGCCTGGTCGGGCGGCWGGCGGTTGAAACTGTTGCCGCCATGCTGCGGCGCGTCCCAAAAATGGATGAGATCGGCGGCATGCGCCTGCGGCAGGGCCGCCGCAAGCGCGAGGGCAACGAGAATCGAACGCATGAGAATTACCTTGCGGATTTGGAGAGGGCGTGGGATCGGCTTGGTCTCCAACAAATGAGGCGGAAATGGGCTCACTTGTCGGGCACATTTTACAGCGACCTCAGGAAATGCGGCCTTTGTGGTGGACAGGCAGACCTGATTCTGCTATCAGCCGCCCAACAATTCGCGGTGTCAGTCATCGCGGAGGCTTCGTGGCTATTGCCGCGGCCTTGAGATTTCGAACACGAACGACAGGATCACAAGTGCAGGTACTCGTCCGCGACAACAATGTTGACCAGGCGCTTCGCGCGCTTAAGAAGAAAATGCAGCGCGAAGGCATCTTCCGTGAAATGAAGATGCGCGGTCACTACGAGAAGCCGTCGGAAAAGCGTGCTCGCGAGAAGGCAGAAGCCGTCCGCCGCGCCCGCAAGCTGGCCCGCAAGCGCGCTCAGCGCGAAGGCCTGCTGCCCAGCACGCCGCGCCCGGCAGCCGCTGCTGGCGCCGGTGCTGGTGCACGTCCGGCACGTTGATCTGCCAATCTTTGGTCCTTTTCGAAGGATAACGACGAGGTGGGGCGACTAAAAATCGCCGCCACCTTTTTGTTTTGTCCGGCTTGCCGCCGGACGCAGCGCCCACTGCCCGGAGCGCGCAAGCGAGGACACGCAGCGATGAATGCAGTCATGAGCAACCGCACCTCACTGCTGCGCGGCGGCGCCATGACGGCCCTCATGCTTGTCGCGATGACTGTCGCCGGCTGCCAGTCGGGCGGTCCGGCAGGCGAACTGACGCGCATCGACACGGCGCAAGGCTCGAGCGAGAACATCTCCTCGCTGAGCGCCGTGATCGCCAGCAATCCCAACGACCCTCAAGGCTACAACGTGCGCGGCTCGGCCTATGGCCGCAGCGGCAAGTACCGCGAGGCCCTGCAGGACTTCGACCGGGCGCTCCAGCTCAACCCGAATTTCTACCAGGCCTATTCCAACCGAGCGCTGATCTACCGCTTCATGGGCAACCAGCCGGCGGCACTCGCCGACTACAACAAGGCCATCCAACTCAACGCCTCCTACGACGCCGCCTATATCGGCCGCGGCAATCTCTACCGCAAAGCCGGCCGCTCGCAGGATGCCTTCAATGATTTCCAAAAGGCGATCGAGCTCGACACCACCGACCCGCGTGCCTACCACAATCGCGGCCTGATCTATCAGAGCCAGGGCCAGCACGCCTTTGCCATCGAGGATTTCTCGAAGGCGATCTCGCTCGCTCCGGATTCGGCCGAACCCTACAATGGCCGCGGGCTCTCCTACCTCGCTACCAGTGACGACGAAAACGCTTTCGCCGACTTCAACATGGCGATCAAGCTCGACGGCAAGATCGCCGAGAGCTGGGCAAACCAGGCGCTGATCTATGAGCGCCGGGGCGACAAGGCCAAGGCCGCCAAAGCCTACGCCGAAGCGGTCCGCCTCGACCCGAACTACAAGCCGGCCGTCGACGGCCTGGCGCGCACGCGCGGCGTCTGATCCCCGGAGTTCCACGCGTCCTTGGACGCACACCTGGCGCTACAATATTTCTTAACCCGTGCGTGGTCCTATCCGACAACCGATCCAGACTTTCGGATCACGCACCAGCGTCAGGCCTCGCCGTGAACTGCCTCGTTGTCCTGTCGCATCCGCTGCCCGAAAGCCTCAACAGGCATTTTGCCGATATCGTTTTCGATGAACTCACCCGTGCTGGCCACAAGGTGACGCTGCTCGACCTCTATGCCAACGGTTTCGATCCGCGGCTCAGCACGGCCGAGCGCGGCTCGTATTATGGCGAGCGCTTCGAGGCTGGGGCCTTGATGAGCCACGCCGCGGCACTTCGCGAGGCGGAAGTGCTTGTCTTGGTCTTTCCGACGTGGTGGTTCGGCTTGCCGGCGATACTGAAGGGCTGGGTCGACCGCGTGTTTTCCCCAGGCATTGCCTTCGACCATGCCAAGGACTTGGGCACGATCAGGCCGCTCCTCTACAAGCTCCGCCATGTCGTTGCCGTCACCACGCTTGGCAGCCCGTGGTGGGTCGACCGGCTGGTCATGCGCCGCCCCGTTCGCCGCATCCTGAAATGGGGTTTGTTCAGGGCCTGCGCGCCCAAGGCACGCTTTGCGATGTTGTCTTTCTACGCAGCCGAAGAGTCTCCCGTGGCTCGGGTCGAGCGATTTGCTGGCACTATTCGCCGGCAATTGCGCAAGATCAAATAGGCTGGACCTGCTGTGCAACCTGTTCGCTCGACCAGACCAGCCTAGGCTTAGCTTGGGCGAGCCCGACTGTGCGTCAAGCAACACGCACAGGCCAATCACCAATGGGTTGGCGCATCACTCAAGTTCGCCATCCGGCAAGACCACATAGATCAGCACGGCGAGGATCGTCATGTAGAATTGGAAGGCGCCTTCCTGGCCGTTCCAGTCTGATGACTGCCACATGGAAAACCATTCACCGCCGACCACCATGAAGCCGAGGAACCAGACCATGAAGCCGACGCAGGCAGCGCCATGCACCCAGTTCTTTGCCGTGTTGAAACTGGCGGCCGTGCCATTCCGCGCCCGGAACATGGCCAGCGTGCTCAGCGCAAACAACACGAAAACCACTGCTTCACCTGCGATGATGAACCAGTAGCCGAGATGCCAAAGCGTTTCCGTGGTGATGGCACGGTACATCAAGGCGTTGCCGGGAAACGTCGTGTCCATGCTTAGAACATGGCGAACGAAGTTGTAGTTGGAACCGTAGTCGGTGAGGTTGTTGAACAGGACCAGGAATGCGAACGCGGCCAACGAGAAGCACATAAATGTCTTCGAAATTCGCGCAATCATAGTTCCCCCAGTTTTCGTTTTGCCCAAGCAAGGTTGCAAACATTGCACACAATCGCCCAATGTGATCACAATTTATGATCATAAAATGAAATCCGTCAAGCCGTACTGCAAACTGGGGTTGTAGAAAGGATGATGTGGGGGTGCGGACCGCAAGTCCGCACCATGGGAACCTTTCGGCAGCTAATCGGTTGATATTTCTTCATGCCCCTGAAAGGAACCCGCCATGAAGAAGCTCATCCTCGCAGCGCTTGCCCTTGTGCCGCTTTCAGCGCCCGCTCATGCGGATTTCGGCGTCAAAGTGGGACTTCTCACCTGCGTCATCGATGGYGGCGTAGGCTTTGTCATCGGCTCGAGCAAAGATATGCGGTGCACCTTCACGCCAGCCAACCGCAACGACCCTCAGCAGCTCTATTCGGGACGCATCAATAAATATGGCGTCGACGTCGGCTTCACCAACGGAGCGATCTTACAGTGGCTGGTGATGGCGTCGAGCGGCGATGTCCATTCCCCTGCCCTGCTCGCCGGAAACTATGCCGGTGCCAGCGCAGAGG